>JAJYXT010000056.1 GCA_021801645.1 bacterium | reverse complement strand
CATGAGGAGCGCTGATTGAGCCGCCAGGGAGAGGTGCTACCGCTGGGCCAATGCTTCGGCGACCTGGTCTGAAGCGAGGCGCGTGAAGCCGCGCGCCTCAGGCTGGCTGGGCCTCACCTGGGCCGCGTTCCGTTGGCGGGCCGGGAGTTCCATGGCCCTGCTGATAGCGGCGGTGGTGGCCGTCGTGGCCGCGAGCGCTGGTCCCCTGTACCTGAATACCGCATATGGCACAGTCCTCCAGGCAAAGTTGGCCGAGGCCAGTGCCTCGAGCACCGCCGTGGATGTCGGCGACCTCGTCACCAGCTCGCAGGCGGTCGCCCTCACTTCTCCCGCCCTAGCCCTGGGGCCGCGCTATGGGATGGGCCGGTGGTTCGGTGCTGCCGTGGTCAGCTACACAGCGGCAGTCGTCGCTTCGGTCCGCTTCCCGCTGGTGGCTCGGCCGGATGTGTGCCCGCACCTGCATTTCGTCAGCGGCCACTGCCCTACCGCTCCGGGAGAGATTGTCCTCACGTCCCGTTCGGCCCGAGTGCTTGGGGTCCGGGTGGGGAGTGTGATCCATCCTTATGGTCCGCCCGGCGTCGGTACGCTGGAGGTGGCCGGAATCATCCTGCCCGGCGATCCCTTGGCACCGTACTGGCTGGGTCAGGACTTCTTCGGGTACGGCGATGGGCGCCTCGACTCCGCTTTCACCGTCGTGGCCACGGTGGCCGGGTTGCCGACCACTGCTCTGGTGCAGCTCCCCCTGGATCCTAGGAGGGTCAACCCCGGCAATCTGGGCAACCTTGAGGGGGCTGTCGGGGCCTACGAAGCTGCGGCCACCCAGCAGCTGGGCCTCACTGCGACCACCGGTCTGTTCTCGGCCGTGAACAACTACGTAAGCTCCGCCGACCTGATGGCTGTAGTCGTCCTTCTGGTCGACCTGCAACTTGTGCTGCTGTCGCTGTTCGTGGTCTATGGGCTGGTGGCCCAGTCCGCGGAGGTGCGGCGCCGGGAGCTGGCGATCGCGCGCCTTCGTGGCCTTCCCCGAGCCAGGACCCTCGCCTTCGGTCTGGGCGAGCCGGTGCTGCTACTGGTGGCAGCACTGCCCATCGGGCTGCTCGCTGCCGTGGGCCTCACGTCGCTGGCGCAGCACGCTCTGCTCCCAAACTCGAAGGTCACCATCGACCCGACGGCGATCGCCGCTGGCCTCGCCGCCCTGGCGGGGGGGCTACTGGCCGTCGCGGCTGGCTCCCGCAGGCTGCTGGCGGCGCCGCTCCAGCCGCAGCTTCTCGCCCTGGAGCCCCGGCCCTCGGAGCTGGCGCGGGCCGCGCTTGACGCGGCCGCGGTTGCGGTGGCGCTCGCTGCCCTAGTCGAGCTCGTGGTCGCCGGGGCGGTAGACGGACGCCAGCCGAACCCGCTTTCTGTCCTGGCTCCCGGGCTCCTCGCAGTGGCTGTGGCGATCGCCTGTGTGCGAGCCGTGCCGGTCATCGCCAGGGCGGTGATCCGCCGGACGTCCACAGGTCCGAAGGTGGGTCTGGGGATCGCGGTCCGCCAGGTGGTGCGGCGTCCATCCGGCCTGCGCCAGATGGCGGTCCTGGCTGTCGCGGTGGCGCTGGCCTTCTTCGCCGTGGCGGGATGGGCGGCCGCGGCGGCCAACCGTGTCGTCCGCGCTGACTTCGCCCTGGGTGCTGCGAGGGTGCTGGACGTGCGACTCCCGGCAGGGGTGGGGCTTGAGCAAGCGGTCGACTACGCGGACCCCAGTGGGCGGTACGCCATGGCGGCGATGGTGGCGACCACCTCGGGCCAGAATCTGCTGGCGGTCCAGGCCAGTCGGCTCGCGCGGGTCGGCTACTGGCCCCCCGGAGTCAGCCGGGCGCCGCTCGCTCGCCTGGTGCGGTGGCTGCGTCCAGCACTGCAGCCACCGCTCGAGGTCTCCGGGACGGAACTCAGAGCCACGGTCACGCTGGCGGGTGCTCCCAGCCCGCCGCCAGACCTGCAGCTCGACCTGGTAGACACCCAGGGAAACCCCCAGCTGGCGGACTTCGGCTATCTGTTGCCGGGGACGCGCACCTATGAGGCGTCTCTGCCGGCGGCCTGCCTGCGGGGCTGCTGGGGAACTCAGCTGGTGCCAGTCTGGACCCCCGCCCAGAACAGCGTGGCCACGGGGCAGCCCGCCAGCGCCGGTCCGACCTCCGCTCATTATTCGATCACCCTCGCCACTTTCCAAGAGAGGAGTAGGGGGAGGTGGAGGGCGGTGACTGACCGCCTGGGCGATGCATCCTACTGGACCAGTTCCGGTCCGGGGATGGGAGTCCGGGTGGCCAGCGTGGACGGGCGCCCCTCGCTGCAGTTGTCGGTGCATGACTCGGCGGCTGACACGACTTCGCCGTCCGTCTTCGCGGCTGCCCTCCCCCCCGTGTTGCCAGGAGTGATGACCAGGGCGACCTCAGTACAGAACCCGGCCGCTGCACCTGTCGCGGACTTCGACGGAACCGCCATCACTGTGGACGCGAAGTACGAGGTCGCTGCCCTTCCGCAGGTAGGAGAGGACGGGTTCCTCATGGACCTGGCCGCCGCCGTTCGCGCGGAGACCGGACCGCCAACCAGCACGCAGGACCAGGTGTGGCTGTCAGGTCCGGCTCCAGCCCAGGTCATCGCCCGCCTGCGGCAGCAGGGGGTCACCATCGTGTCGTCGTCTAGCCCAGCTCGGTTTCTGGGGATCTTGAACCGCAGCGGACCGGCATTGGCATTCACGTTCTTCCTCTTCGCGATGGGTGCGGCCGCGCTCTTGGCCCTGGGCGCGGCGGTCTTTTCCGCGGCCGCGACCGCCCGACGCCGAGCCTTCGAGGTGGCGGTCCTGCGGGCCATCGGGGTCTCGGACCGCGATTTGGCCTGGTCACTCGTGGCCGAGAATCTCATCCTGCTGGTCCCGGGGGTAGTGGCCGGCGTGGCCGCGGGCCTTGGGGGAATTCTGCTCGCCCTTCCCTCGGTGCCGGAGTTCACCTCATCGGCGGGGTCGCCGCCGGTCGAACTGGTGCTGGTGCCTATTCCCATCGTCGTCCTAGTGGTGTCCCTGACTGTGATTCTCCTGGTGGCCGCCTGGGTAAGCGCTCGCAGCACCCTGCGCCTCGCTTCCTGGGCGCGGTTGCGATTCGAGGTGGGGTGAGGAAGCCGGTGCCAGTGCGACCAGCGACTGGGCAGGCGGTCCGGCCGGCGCGAGATTGCCTGAGTTACTTGCCTGGATCCGCCCGGCCGGTGGCGGCCAGCTCCTCGCGGCGGCATCGGGGTTGCCAGCGGGAGGGTCACCACGGGGCCGCGACTCTCAGGAGTACGTGGCCGAACTGGGGCTGGAGCGGTTCAACGGCGGTGGTCTCCCCACCACGAGTCCCTGTCACACGGTGGTGGGAAAATACATCCCCGGCATCAGACGGGCACGTGGCTGGCGCCCCGCAACTCCTCGCCCTCGCGATCGGCGGCGTCGGGCAGCGAGCCTATCGCAGGCAGCAGGATGACCCGTCGTGCCCGTGGCCAGGTCAAGTTGAGCGGATCGGGCCAAGTAGCGCAAGCGCCCGCGGCGCAGGGTGAGGACTCGGGAACCTTCGCGCCGGGTCCTGCAGTCCGGGATGAACTTCGACAAGCAGAGCCTACCCACGCGACGCGTGGCAGGTTCGCTCCGGGTCACCGCACCTCGGGCCTGGCACCAAGTGGGATCTCTGGCCCACTCACGGGTCCTTCAGCAAGGCGGCTATCAGAGCGTCGTGGGCGTCCTGAGGAGTCAGGTGCGAGTAGACCCGCTGGATCATGGCGAGCGACGTGTGGCCGACGATCTCAGCCACCTGGATCGGATTGATCCCCCGGCGCAGGGCCCAGGTCACGAAGCTGTGTCGGAACAGGTGGGGATGCACGGTCTGGCGGAGGCCGGCGCGCCGGCCAAGGTCACGGACGATCTGGCCGACGGCGTTGGAGTTGAGCGGCTCATAGGCGCCTGTCCGCCGGTCGCGGCGGAGACCGAGAAAGATCCGGTCTGGGTCGCCGGCGTCCTTGGAGGGGCGGGTGCGTTCTATGTACCGCTGGAGCCGACGGGCCAACTCCGGTCGGATCGGCACGTGACGGTCCCGGTCCCCTTTGCCGCGAACCAGGAGGAACGAACCGCGGGTACGCACCAGGAGGTCGTCGCAGTGCAGGCCGACCAATTCGCCGACCCGAATGCCGGTATCGGCCAGGATCCGCACTAGCAGGCGGTCGCGCTCCGTGGAAGCCAGCTGTTCAAGGCGGTCGATGTCAGTCCGCTCCAGAACCTGGGGCAAGTTCGTGGGCCGGGAGGGGAGGGGGGCGGCGGCGCGGTCCGGGACTGGCTCTCCTTCCTGGCGCCCCCACCGCAAACACTGATTCACCGCCCGGAGGTAGCTGTGCACGGTGTAGCGGGAGAGCGGTCCCCGGCCCTGGACCCGTTCGGGGTCAAGGAGTTCGGCTGCAAGGGCCTCCAACGCTCGCGGCGTCACCGACTCGAGCCGATCCAGTCCGGCTCGAGCGGCCCAGGGTAGAAACACGCTTCGGAGCGGGTAGGCGTAGGCGGACTCCACGGTCCTGGGGGCCAATCCCCGGGCCCGGCACGAGCGGAGGTAGTCCTCGACCAGCCGCCTGAGGGGATCGGAGTGGGGCTCGGGTAAGACTTCGAGATGCCGTACGGCCCTTGTGCGAGTGGTCCGTGAGATCGGGGTCGTGAGCTTACCTCGCACAATTCGGGTTCAATGAACCCACAGTCTTGCCGGATTTGAAGCCAGTCTAAGCCTCCTTGGAGCTCCTGTCAAGCTGCATAAAACCCGCTTGCAATAAGGTTTTATTTGATGTTGGTCGGGGAGACAGGACTCGAACCTGCGACCCCCAGTCCCCCAGACTGGTGCGCTAACCATCTGCGCCACTCCCCGGCGAATTCGGAGAGCATACCAAACCGTTACTTCCCAAGTTGGCCAAGGTCGGCCAAGGTAGAAATCTCTTCCCCCAGGCGTGCGAGACTGGGTTGTCGCCCCCGTAGCGGCGCGGGGGCATGGGAGCCACTTGCGTGACGGGTTACCCCATCAGTCGGATGGCGAGGTGAGCGGCGAGCAGGTGTGAGAGTCCGGCTCTCACCCTTGCCTGGAGGCCCCAACGTTGGAGCCGAGTGCCCTCTCAGGCACAACCCACCACGATCCCAGGTGGAACGGCGCTTCCCCATCGCCTTCGCCGCACGGCGGAGTTGATGCGTGTGCCGACCGGTCTTGCGACCGATCCTTGACGGGCGCTTCGCTCCTGGGAGCGTCCGTGCCACGGCAGGACGAAGCCTGCTCGAGAAGCCCAAGGCGCGCCTGGCGATGACACACGCCGCACCTTGGTCCACCGATACCCCATGCACTCCGGCGTAGTTCGCCTGTCCCAAGACAGAGCTCCAGGCCGGGTTCACAGGGACGTGCCCGACCCCCTCGCGAGCGCACCTGCTGGCCAGGGTGGTCAGGATCCGGTTGTAAGCGAAGCTGGAGAGCAGGCGAGCCAGCCGCCGCGGCAGATAGCGCAGACCGGCCCGCGAGCGGGAGAAGTCCAGGTCCTCATGGGCGATCGCGGCTCCTTGGGACTTGGCGATGGCAACCAGCCTTCTCACCGCCACCCCGATGGCATCGGCGTCGTGGCGAGCATCCCCGGTGAGCGGAAGGACGATCTTTCCCCACCTGACCGGGTTCCCCGACCTGTTCACCAGCGACCAGGCCAGGTGATCGGGGTTTACGTCCACTCCCAGCATCACCCGGTTGGGCGTCGGGAGAGCCAGGTCAACTGGCGCGAAGCTCGCTCCCACATACCAGCACCTTGTGCGCTCCCTCCAGAAGACCCGCACGCTCACCGGACCGCCGGCCAGCTTCGCCTTGTACGGGGTGGATGGTGGGCGTTTCACCGCGGGCCCAGAGCCGTTGGCCCAGGCCGCAGCAGCTTGTTGCCACCTGGCCCGAGCGGAGGCCGCGCTCTCCGACGGTTCGAGCACCCGGGCGAGGCTGGCCCGGCGGCTCGACTTGTTGCGGTTGCGTTCCCGGCCTGAGCAGAAGCCCTCCAGATGGATATCCACCCACTCGGCTCCGCCTGAGTGTTCCCTGAGCCTGCCAACAGCTGGGATGCGCAGACGCAGAGCGTCGGCTTTGCCATCATCTGAGAGCCGGATCCGGGCCGAAGGACTGCCGTCGGGGAAAGCCACGTCGCCCTGGCAGAACCACTGGCCGGCGCGCGCTCTCTCCCACACCCCCCGCCATTCCTGGTGGCTCAAGTACTCGTGGGACTTGGGTCGGGAGCCCGCCCGGGCGAGCCGGGCACTCCCGAAGCAGACCCGAACCCCACCGCTACCGAGCCGCTCCTCCAGCTTCTGGCAGCGGCAGATCAGCTGGGATCTCCTGCTGGCCAGGCCATGGCGCTTGCCGACCGCCCTCTTTGAGGTGCCGCGCTGGGCGTTGGCCAGCTGCGTGGCCGTCTCCACCAGCTGTTCACGGGACCGTTCCAAGGACAACTTGGTGGCCTCGACCGCGGCATCCTGGGCGCCTCTGGCCGCCACTAGCATCGAGGTGGCCTCCCGCTGGGACCAGCCGCGGGCGATCAGCTCACTCCTGACACCTCCCTGGCCCGCTGTGAACCACGGCTCACCCCGGATCACCACCCGCCTGTAGACCTCGCGCATGGCGGTGGACCACTCCTTACCCAAGGCACAGAGCAGCGGGAAGATCCCAGGATCTGCGACCCTGGCCTCGACAGTGATCTCGTCGTTCACGGCCGCTTGGTCCCTTGAGCCACACATGCCCGGAGCGCTCTGGCCTGGACCGAGCGCTGGCCGTAGAGGCGCCCCGAAAAGCTCGTCACCACCGAGAGCATGTCCCGAACGAGATCGGACTCCGCTGAACCGGAAAGGCCCAGGTCCTCGCCAATGACGACGACCTGGACGCCGTGAGCGGTGAGCAGTTGCTCGATCACGCCGACACCGAAGCGCGCCAGCCGTTCGAAGTGGGTCACCCACAACTCGGTCACCTCGGGGCTGAGGCACGCGCGCAGTGCACGGCGCAGTCCCGACCTGCGATCAGAGAGCCCGGAGGCGACATCGGAGAACTCTCCGGCAATCTGGCGCGCCTGCGCCCGGTCTCTCAACACTGACATCTGACGATCGAGGTCACCTGCTTGGGCTTGGCGGCGAGACGACACCCGCCCGTAGAGCACGACCGCCCCGCCTCCGATCTCCGGTCCGGCGATTCCTCGTCGGTGCTGGATCGCC
>JAJYXT010000005.1 GCA_021801645.1 bacterium | reverse complement strand
CACCGAGATCTACGTCGGGCTGATCCTGGTGGTGCTGGTGCTCCCCCAGCTCCTCGGCGGGCTGAGCCCGCTCTCCATCCCGGCGGGGCTGGCCTTCAACTGGCTCTGGTCCCACGTGGCCACCGGCACCGCGCCTCCGATCTACTTCCCCAACATCGCCTACCTCTTCTTGGCCGGCGGCCAGAGCCTCGCCGGCTACCTGCTCCACCCCTGCTTCATCACCTGATGACCAGGGTCGTCGGCGCCCAGGCGGTGATCCTGGACCCGGAGGGCCGGGTACTGCTCCAGTTCCGCAGCTGGCCGCCCGGCTGGGAGCCACCGGGCGGCCATGTGGGAGCCGGCGAAGACCCCGCGGCCACCGTCGTCCGGGAGACCCGGGAGGAGTGCGGGCTGGAGGTGGAGATCGTGCGCCAGGTGGGTAACTACCACTTCCGGGGGATCCGGGTGGGGCAGGACGCCGTCTTTCTCGCCCGCTCGGTGGGGGGGCGGCCCCGGCGCAGCCGGGAGGCGCTGCGGCTGACCTGGGCCGATCCCCGTCGGCTGCCCGCGGCCACCTTCCCCTGGTTTCGCCAGCGGATCCTGGACGCCCTGGCGGATGGCCCCCCCGTGGAGCGCTGGCAGGAGGTCAGCCTGGCGGACGTCCTCCGCCACGGCCGGGCGCTCCTCGCCGAGCCGCTCCGGGTGGGGCGGGGCGGCCCCTGAGGTGGGTGCCTGGGCCGGGCTGGGCCTGGGGATGGTGCTCATGCTGGCCTCCGCCTTCCTGTTCACCAATGCCATGGAATGGGCCGGCGGCAGGATGGGCCTCGGGCACGCGGCCACCGGCGGGGTTTTGGCGGCTATCGGGACAGCGCTGCCGGAGAGCGTGGTCCCGATCGTGGCCCTGATCCACGGCGGGAGCTCCGCCAACCGCACCGCCATCGGAGCGATCCTGGGGGCGCCCTTCATGCTGGCCACCCTCGGCCTGGCCATGACCGCCCTCTTCGCCCTCGTCTCCGGCCGCCGCCTCCTACGCATCGGTGGCCCGGAGGCCAGGGGCCCGCTCTACACCTTCCTCGCCAGCTACGTCCTGCTCATGATGGGCGCCTTCGCCCCCCGCCCGGTGCGCATCCTGGACGCCCTCCTGCTCGTGGGGCTGTACCTCGTGTACGTCCGCCGCAGCCTGAGGCGACCGCCCGGCGAGGGCGAGCCGGAGGCCCCTCACCTGCTCCTGGCGCGCCAGGGCGGGGGGACCTTAGCCCTGGGCGTCGGCCAGGGGCTGCTGGGGATCGCGGGGCTGGCCGTCGCCAGCGAGCTCTTCGTCTCCGGCCTCCAGGGGGCGGCCCCGGCTCTGCACCTCTCGGCCCTCGCCCTCGCCCTCATCTTGGTTCCGGTGGCGACCGAGCTGCCCGAGTTGGTCGCCGGCGGCCTGTGGGTTCTGCACGGCCGGGACGGCCTGGCCCTGGGGAACGTGACGGGGGCCATGGTCTTCCAGGCCACCGTGCCGGCGCTGGTCGGCCTCTGCTTCACCTCCTGGAACCCGGAGGGGGTCGGCTTCCTGGCGGCCGCCGTGACCCTGAGCGCCGCCCTCCTGGCTCTCGCCGCCAGCACCAGGGCGGGAGTGCGCGCCCTGGTCCTGCTCCCCTCCGGGGTCGGACTGTATGCCCTCTACGTGCTGGCGGTCGCCCTGGGCCGCTCCTGACCCCGCCAAAGCGCCCAGTTAGCGGAGAATTGCGGGGGGAGGAGGTTCACCCCTAGGGGAGGCGTCTTTTTGCGATCTGGTCGCCGGTTGGCCCGGTTGGGGGCGCTCCCGGCCCTGGCCACCACCGCACTGCTGTGCTCGTGCGGGTCCGCTACCCCCTCCGCGGCGCACCTGCTCCAGGCGGCGGGGCGCACGATGGCCACCTCCTCCTACCGGCTCACCGGCGGTGACCGGGCCGGCCAGGCCAAGGTGAGCTTCTCCCTGCGCCAGCTGCCCTCCGGCTCCTTCTCGGGCGAGGTCGAGTTTTCCGTCCCACCGTCCCCAGTGCTCAGCACCGAGGTGGTGAGCCTTGGCACCAGGGTGTGGGTGCTCTCGGCCGCCGCCCTGGCCCAGCTGGGGATCACCTCTCTGCCCGGCAACCTCAACCCGGCGACCACCTGGGTCCTGCAGCCCAGCTCGGTGGGGGTGAGGTACCGGCAGAGCGTGGCGCCTTTCGTGGGGTCGGGGCTGGAGGCCACCCTGGAGAAGCTGGCGGCGGGGCGACCTCAGGTGTCGGCGACGGAGTACTCGGGGGCAGCCGCCTGGCGGCTCAGCGAGAAGGGGAGGGCGGGGGAGTACCTCACCATCTACCTCCAGCGTCAGCCACTGCGGGTGCTCCAGCTCCAGGTCAGCGGGCCGGACGGCTTTGCGATCCGCTACTCGAGCTTTGGCCAGATCGCCGCGGTCACGCCGCCGCCGCCCGCCCAGGTGTATGTCCCGCCCACTCCGGCGCCGGGGGCCTGACGCCATGCACATCGGGGCCCATGTCTCCACCCGGGGCGGGATCCTCACCGCCTTCGACCGGGCCCGGGAGCTGGGGGCCGACGCGGTCCAGGTGCACCCCACCCCGCCCCAGACCTGGCGCCACCTCCACCTGGAGGCGGAGGAGGCCCAGGAGTTCCGCCTCCGGCTGGCCGCCACCGGCCTGGCGGACCGCTTCTTCTTCCACGCGGTGTACCTGATCAACCTCGGCACCCCGCGGCCCGAGCTCCTGGCGAGCTCCGAGGCCTCGCTGATCCACTACCTGCAGCTGGCGGGCGAGCTGGGGGTGGCCGGCGTGATCTTCCACCCTGGTTCCCACCTGGGCCAGGGGTTCGACACCGTGCTGGACCAGATCGGCAGCACCATGCGCCGGGCGCTGGAGGCGGCCCCCGGAGAGGCCCGCCTGCTGGTGGAGAACAGCGCCGGAGCGGGGGCCAACCTCGGCGCCACGCTCCCGGAGATCCGGCGGATGCTGGAGGCGGTGGACTCGCCCCGGGTGGGGCTCTGCCTGGATACCGCCCACGCCTTCACCTCCGGGTGGCAGCTCACCACCGAGGAGGGGCTGGCGGCTGCCCTGGCCGAGTTCGAGGCGGAGATCGGCTGGGACCGGCTCTGGGCCGTCCACGCCAACGACTCCAAGGCGCCCTTCGGGAGCAACCGTGACCGCCACGAGAACATCGGCGAGGGGGAGATCGGCTCCGAGGCCTTCGCCCGCATGCTGGCCGACCCTCGCCTCCGCCGTCCCCCCTGGATCCTCGAGGTCCCGGGCGAGGAGCGGCAGGGACCCGATCGAGTCAATGTGGAGCGCCTGCGCAGGCTGGCCGGCCTCCCCCCGCTGGAGCCGCAATGACGGAGACGGCCGGGAGGACACCGGTGGTGGCCGTGGACCTGGGAGGGACCTGGCTGCGGGTGGCCCCCTTCGACGAGGCTGGGGAGATGGGAAGGACGGTCCGGGTGCCAACCCCGGCCGAGCACGGCCCGAGCCGGGTGGTGGAGGCGATCTGCGACCTGGCGACCGCCGCCGCCCATGGCGGGCGGCCCCGGCTGGTCATCGGAGTGCCCGGCCCGGTCGACCCGGCCAAGGGCGTGGTCCATGGAGCCCCCAACCTCCCCGGCTGGAAGGAGGTCGCCCTCCGCGAGCTGATCCAGGAGCGGCTGGGCTGGGAGTGCCGGGTGGAGCACGACGCCGGGCTGGCCGCCCTGGGGGAACACCGCCGGGGCGCGGGAAGGGGCTCCACCAACTTCGCCTACGTCACGGTGAGCACCGGGATCGGGGCCGGGCTCATCCTGGGCCGCCGGCTGTACCGCGGTTCACAGGGCACGGCGGGGGAGTTTGGCCACGTGGTGGTGGAGCCGGACGGGCCGCGCTGCCGCTGCGGGAACCGGGGCTGTCTGGAGGCGGTGGCCTCGGGCACCGCCATCGCCGAGAGGGCAGGGATGTCCACCGGCGCCGAGGTCTCCCGGGCGGCGGCGGCCGGCGACCCTGGGGCCCAGGAGGTCCTGGACCGGGCCGCCGACCACCTGGGGCGGGCGCTCGGGGGGCTGCTGAACCTGCTCAACCTGGATGCGGTGGCCCTGGGGGGCGGCGTCTTCAACTCCGGCCCCAAGTTCTGGGAGCGGATGGTGGAGGCGGTGGCCCAGGGCAGCTTCCCCGGGCCTCGGAGGCACGCCCGGCTGGCCCCCGCGGAGCTGAAGGGGGACGCCGGCCTGCTGGGGGCCTATGAGATGGCCCAGGGAGACTGGGCCGCGGACTGAGGTCAGCCGGGGATCAGCTCGCTCGGGCCACCGGGTCGCGAAGCCGGGACTCGAGCTTGCCGGCCTGCACCGCGAGGAGCCGGCCCAGCGCCTGCTCCAGCTTCGGGGTGAAGCGGGCCTCGGGGACGGCGAACCCCAAGGCCCCGCCGGGGCGGCCGTCCACCCACCGGAAGGGTACCGCCAGCTCCACGCAGCCCTCCTCGCGAGCGCCCCGCACGGTGGCGAACCCCCGCTCCCGGACGGTCTGAAGCGCCTCGGCCAGCTCTGAGCCCGAGGGAGGGTTGGCGCTCTCGGAGAAGGCCGCCACCAGGGCCGCCGGTTCGAGCAGGGAGAGGACCGCGAGCCCAGCCGCGGTGGAGGTGAGTGGCAACCAGCGGTACAGCCGGCTGCGGGCCTGGAGGCGGCGGTCGGGCACCACCTCAGAGAGGAACAGGACCGACTGCTCCAGCGCCCCGTAGACCGCCAGCTGGCTGGTCTCCTCGCCCGCCCGGGCGGCCTCCTGGAGGAGCGGGGTCGCCAGCTCGATCAAAGGTGCCCGGCGGGCCCCCCGCAGCGCCAGCCGGTAGAAGCCCAGGCTCAGCCGGTAGCGGCCGTTCTTGGGGTCCGACGACACCAGCCCCTCCTCCTCCAGCGCCCCCAGGGAGCGGTGGGTGGTGCTCGGCGCCATGTCCACCGCCGCCGCCAGCTCCCTCACCCCGAAGTCCTGGGCGTCATGCTCGGCCATCCAGGTGAGGAGGCGGACGGTCCGTCCGAGCGGGTTCCGCTCCCGGTTCTGGATCTCAGGCATGAGGGCCCGCCGCCGCTCGCATCCCGGCATCATAGCAGCGCGTTCCGCTCTGCTGAACGCACCGGCAAAGGGCGCGCTCCGGCCCGGCAGCGGGGGGCGCCGGGAGGCGAAGATGGCCGGGTGAGCGGCAGTCACGTCCCGGTCGTCCGCCAGGTCGCCGTCCCGCCTCCGCCGCGGGAGGAGCCCCCGCTTCCATCTGCCAGGGCTCTCCGGGCCGAGCTGGGGGCGATGGAGGCGGAGCTGGGCAGCCCCGCGTGGATCGTGGGGGGCTACGTGCGCGACCTGCTCCTGGGCCGCCCCGAGGCGTCCGACGTGGACCTAGTGCTGGAGTCAGCCCCGGCCCAGGACGCCGGCGAGTGGCTGCGGCGCCGCTGGAAGCGGCGGGAGCCCGTGGTAGCCTTCGAGCGCTTCGGCACCGCCCAGGTCTCCTTTCTGGTCGCGGGCGGGCAGCGTTTCACCGTGGAGCTGGTCCGGGCGCGCCGCGAGGCCTACCTCTCGCACAGCCGCAAGCCCGAGGTCCAGGCGGCCACCCTGGAGGAGGACGCCCTCCGCCGCGACTTCACGGTCAACACCCTGCTCCTGGGGGCCCGGGGCCAGGTGCTGGACCCCACCGGGAGGGGGCTCGAGGATCTGCACCGGGGGTTGCTGCGCACCCCCCTGGAGCCGGCCGCCACCTTCTCCGAGGACCCCCTCCGGATGCTGCGGGCGGCCCGCTTCGCCGCCCAGCTCGGCTTCCGCCTCGACCCGAAGGTGGCCGAGGGCATGCGCGAGTCGGCGGCCCGGATCGGGATCGTCTCCGTGGAGCGGGTGCGGGACGAGCTGCTCAAGCTGCTCCTGGCTCCCGAGGCCGCGACCGGGCTCCACCTGCTCCTGGAGACGGGCCTGCTCCAGCAGGTCGCCCCCGAGGTGGCCCAGATGGCCGGGGTGGAGCAGGGCGGGTACCACCTGGGCGACGTCTTTCTGCACTCCGCCCTGGCGGTGGAGAGGGCCCCCGTGGCCCGGGTGGTGCGGTTGGCGGCCCTCCTCCACGACGTGGGCAAGCCGGTGACCGCCAAGCCCTCACCCTCCGGCCCCACCTTCCACCGCCACCAGCAGGTGGGCGCCGAGATCGCCAGGGAGCTGCTGCGCCGGCTCCGGCTGCCCAACTCCGAGGTGGATCGGGTCTCCCGGCTGGTGGAGCTGCACATGCATCCCATCCAGTACCGCAGCGAGTGGGCGGACAGCGCGGTGCGCCGGTTGTGGCACCGGGCGGGCGACCTGCTGCCCGAGCTCCTCCAGCTGGCCCGGGCCGACACGCTGGCCTCCGGGTACCCGGGGACCGCGCAGCTGGACGAGCTGGAGAGCCGGCTGGAGGCCGTGGTCAGGGAGAACCCCGGTGGCCTGAGGCCGGCGCTAGGAGGCGCCCAGCTCAAGGCCTGGAAGGGTTGGCCCGACGGCCCCTGGATCGGGAGGGCCCAGCGGCTCCTGCTGGAGGCGGCGGTCCAGGGGGAACTGGCCACCGGCGCCGAGGACTTAGAGGCGGCCGCTCGGGCTTACCTCCAGCAGCGCCTTTCGGAGTGGCAGCCCCGGCCGGGGGAGAGAGGGATGCGCAGCACCTAGCCCCGATCATTCACGGAGGCTCATGACCCCCGGGGTGTCGCTGCAGAAGCGCCCTCCGGGAAGGGAAACTGGAGTGCGAGATCGGAAAGGGGGGGTACCGTCGCATCTACCGTCGTAAGACTCGCTGCGGCGAGACTCTCTTGTGGAAAACCGATCTCAAGCCCTTCTCCGCAACTGTCCTGGATTCCTCCCACGACCCCGTGAGGAACCGTGCCCGACGACTCTCAGCGCTGGCGGTAGACATCGCGACGGTGGCCGAGGGTCAGGACCAGCACCAGAAGCCGGTCATCATGTACTTGATAGAGCACCCGGTAGGAGCCAACGCGGAGGCGGAGGAGTCCAGGAAGACCCTGGAGCGCCTTGACGCCGGCTGGTCTTGGCTGCTCCGCTAGGCCAGCCATGGCCTCGATCAAACGGAGCTGCACAACACGCTCGAGCCTCTCCAGCTGGCGGCGGGCAGCCGGCCGCAGACGGACCTCGTAGGCCTGAGCAGGCACTCAGCTTCCCGCTGGACTCAGCGGGTCGGTGGTGGGATCCCGAGAGCAGCGCAGATCTCGGCCAGAGGGACGTCGGGGCCGGGCTCGGCCAGGGCAGAGGTGGCCTCAGCCACATCCTCGGCATCCTCGGCGGCCTCGATGGCCTCCAATACCTCAACTGGCACCAGCGCCGCCACCCGGCGGCCATGCCGGGTGAGATAGATCATCTCCCGCCCGTAATGGACCTGATTCACCACCTCGCCCAGATGATCACGGGCCTGGCTGACCGCAAGCTCTTCCATCCCTACGGATTGTACAAAATGGGGAGTTGGATGCTCGGCCGACCTGAGGGGCGGCTCCCTTGACCACCTCTGCCTCATTTCGGCGCCG
>JAJYXT010000070.1 GCA_021801645.1 bacterium | reverse complement strand
CCCACCGTCTCCTTGATGCCGGACCCGGTGAGCATCAGCCCGATGTCGATGATGGGGGCGCCATAGCCCTCGAGGCTGGAGACGGTGATCGCCTCCTCCCCCGGCTCCCAGCCGCCCACCTGGTCATCGGCGGGGGCGGAGAGGAGGCGCTTGTCGGCTGGATTGTCCGGGTCCAGCCACTGGCTGTTCTGCTCGTAGCCGTTGAAGACGAAGGGGCGGCCGCACCACCCCTGGGCTACCAGATGGGCCATGTAGGAGATCGCCGGCGCGTAGCGGAAGGTGAGCCCGACCTTGGTCTTCAGGCCCCGGCGGCGGGCAATCTGCGCCGCCCTCCAGACATCCTCCGCCCGGTGGGCGACCGGCTTCTCGGAGAGGCAGTGCTTGCCCGCCTCCAGGGAGGCGAACACCAGGGGGTCGTGCTCGTCCCGGGTGCAGACGTCCACCACGTCGATGTCGTCCCGGGCCAGCACCTCACGGTAGTCGGCGGAGATCCCATCAGCCCCGAACCGGGCCGCGGCGGCGCTGGCCAGCTCCTGGTTGAGGTCGCAGACCACGGCCAGCCTCACTCCCGGGCACCTCTGCCAGCCGGGCAGGTGGGCCCGCTGCGACCACCTCCCGGCACCGATGACCGCCACCCGCAGGTCGTCCGCCATCTACCTCACCTCCCTGATTCTCTGGAAGCGGCCGCCCGAACCCACTCGAGCGCCTGGGCCGTGGGAATCGAGTCATTGATCGCCAGGTGCCGGGGGCCAGCGCCATCCCTCAGCACTGCGTGGATGTGCCGGAGCAGCGGGGCGAAGGTGGGCTCGTCGGACATCAGCCGCTCCCTCTTGCCCGGCCGGCCGGCGACACGCAGCTCGAAGGTGTCGTGGGCCCCGGGATGGAAGGGGTCGGTGAGCTCCAGCGAGCCCTCGGTGCCCACCAGCCGGGTGGTCGTGTCCCTGGCCCGGGAGAGGCCACTGCTGAAGAGGAGGCGGGAACCTCCGCCATACTCGAGGAGACCACAGGTCTCCAGGTCAACCCCGGAAGGGGCGGCGGTGGCGGACACCAGCGCGCGCCCGGGAACCCGCCGGAAAAGGAGGGCTGCCAGGTGGATCGGGTAGCAGCCCACGTCGTTGAGCGCACCACCGGCCAGCTCCGGGCTCCAGCGGATGTTGTCGGGCCGGCGGACCGGGAAGTGGAAGTGGCTCACCACCTCCCTGAGCTCCCCGATCTCCCCACCGGAGATGAGCTCCTCGGCCCTCAGGTACTGCGAGTGAAAGGGGAAGGCGAAAGCCTCCCACAGCGGGGCGCGGGCTCCGTGCGCCAGCTCCACCAGTTCCTCCACCTCGGAAAGGTCAACGCCCAGCGGCTTCTCGCAGAGCACCGCCTTGCCCGCTCGCAGCGCCGCCCCGGCCCACTCCACGTGGAGCGTGTTGGGCAGGGCCACGTAGACCGCGTCGACCTCTTCGGTGCCGATCGCCCCCTCATAGTCGGCGATCCGGCACTGCAGCTCCTCGCGAGCCAGCATTTCGGCGGCTCGCCGGCCGCCCCGGCTGCCCACGACCACCACCTCGCCGCCGCCGGCGGCCCGCAGTGAGGGCAGGAAGTTGGCCCTGAATATGTTGGCGGCCCCAAGAACCGCCCAGCGCACCGGTGCCGGCTCAGCCATTCAGCCCCTCCCCGTCCCCAGGGCGAGCAGGTCAGCCAGGTTGGCCCCGGGGTCCACTGCCAGGGAGAGCCTCCCCTCGCGCCCGGAGAGGAGGACGGTGAGCCCCAGGCCATGCCCCGGCAGACGGCTGGCGCCGTGGCACACGACCCCGACCACCACCGAACCTGGACGGTATCCGCTGACATAGGCCGCATCCCAGTCCCGGACCGCCACCAGGTCACCCAGGCGCACCCGCGCCAGCTCCGGGATCGTCTCCAGCAGGGAGGGGGGGGTCTGCAGCTCCCAGGAGGTGGCGGCGGCCACCCGGCCGGCCCCCATCCCGACCGCCTCCGGGGGCAGCTCCAGCGCCACCCGGACCTCCAGACCGTCCCCCCTGGGCCGCGGGGCCCAGGCCGCCCAGAGCTCCGGCCCCAGGCTGTGCGCCACCACGGCGGGGGAGGGGCATGGCCGGAGGCCGCGTCCGATCGCCTCGATCGCCACCTGGTCGCCGGGGGCCAGCACCTCCAGGGCAGCCGCGGGGAGGTCCACCAGGACCTCCTGGAAGCGCTGGAACTCCTCGTGCTTCCCGGTCACCACGCCCTCGGCTCCGGTGGCGGCGCCGGTTCGGACCCGGACCCGGTTGCCCACACAGGCGAAGAGGCTCAGGGCCCGGTTGGCCGGCGCCTCCGGATGGGCGATGCTCGCGCCAGGCTGGACCCGATCCGCCTCCCAACCGAAGGCCGACATCCCGACCCGCACGTTGTAGCGGACCCCCTGGCAGCCCACCGGCACGAAGGCTCGGCCGTCCGAGTCGGTGAGGTAGGGCGAGGACTCCATCTCCGGCTGGCTCACCCACCCCACCAGCATGGTTCGCACCAGACGCAGGGAGCCCGCGGTCATCGGGCCAGCTCCAGAAGGTCGACCAGATTCCGGCCCGGCCCCGCATGGTAGGAGAGAAGCTCCCTTGGTCCGCTGAGCAGGGTGACCACCCCGACCCCGTGCCCGGGGCTGGGGCCAAGGGCGTGGACCACCACCCCCACGGCCGTGTACCGGGGGTCGTAGCGGCGGCCGAAGCGGTGGTCCTGGGCGGGCATGCCCACCAGGTCGCCCACCCTCAGCCCCTCCAGCCCCAGCCGGCGGACCGTCTCGCGGTCGTGCAGCATCACGTCGCAGTTGGCCCACTCGCAGTCCATCCCTAGTCCCGCTCCCATCACCTCGGGGGTGAGCTCCGCGGCCACGGCCACCGAGATGGCCCCCGGACCAGTGAGCTCCAATCCCAGGCGGTTGAGAAGGTCCGGCGAGCAGTTCCGGCAGGCGACCTCGGGTGCGTCCAGGATGGCCAGCCCCTGGCCACTGGCCCGCACCAAGAGGCGGTCTCCGGGGAGGATCTGCTCCAGAGCCTCCTGAGGGAAGTCGATCAGCACGTAGGCGTGCTTGCCGGCCACCGTTCCCCGCGACCCCCGCGCCGCCCCGCTGAGCACGGTGACCGGGTTGCCGAGGCAGGCGAGGACCTGGAAGGCGAGGTTCGCCGACTCGCCCTCGGCCTCCGCCGACACACCGGCCTCACCGTGGTCGCAGGCGAAGTCGAACACCGGTGACCCCACCCGGATGTCCGGTGTCACCCCGGACATGCCGGGGAGGATCCCGGGCAGATCGTCCCGGTCCACAGCGTAGGTGCCGGGGTGGCGAGGGTGGCTGACCCTTCCCAGCAGCCCCACCTGGACCAGGGCCGCCTCGTTGGTGCGGACGGCGGGAGACGGCATCAGTAGAGCCGGTCCTTGCGCAGCACGTTCAGGAGTTCCGCCCCGTGCCGGTAACGCTCCAGGTTCTCGCTGAAGAGCTGGGCCAGGAGCTGGTTCTCGCCGGCCACGGTGCTCATGGAGTGCGGCGTGACCAGGACGTTGGCAAGGTCCCACAGGGGGCTCCCCGGCGGGAGCGGCTCCTCCCGGAAGACGTCCAGGGCAGCTCCTCGGAGCCTCCCCTCCCCGAGCGCTGAGGTGAGGGCGTCCTCGTCCACCACCGTGCCTCGGGCCAGGTTCACCAGCGCCGCCGATTGGGGCAGCAGGGAGAGCCGGGCTCCCGAGATGAGCCCCTCGGTCTCGTCCGTGTGGGGCATGGCCAGGACCAGGAAGTCCGCATCGGGGAGGGCGCTGTCCAGCCCCGCCACCTCGAGCAGCCGGTCGACCCCGGACGAGGCCGCCGTCCGGCCGTCCAGGGAGCGCACCACTCCCGTGGTTCGTGCCCCCAGCGCCCTGGCCAGGGTCGCCACCTCCCGGCCGATGCTTCCCAGCCCGACGATGACCACCTCCTGGCCCGCCACCAGGCGGCCGCTGCGACGGGCCCACTGGTGAAGCCGCTGGTCGGCGAGGATCTCCGGCAGGTCGCGGTTGAAGTAGATCATGGCGAAGATGGCGAACTCCGCCAGCGCCCGCCCATGCACTCCCCGGGCCGTGGTCACCACCACCTGCGCACTCCGGTCCAGCCCGACCCGGCGAACGAACTGCCCGACCCCGTCCGAGGTGGCCTGGATCCAGCGGAGATTGGGGAGATGGGCCAGCTCGGTGTGCAGGGCGGGTGGCCCGAAGTCGAACATCACCTCCGCTCGGGAGAGCAGCGCACGCCAGCGTTCGAGCTCCTCCCCCTGGGCATCGGGCATGCGGTGGTGGCCCGGGTACCGGGGGGTGGCGATGAGGTCCTCGGGGTACTCCATGGTGTACTCCGGATGGGTCTGGCGGAGGCGCTCCACCAGCTCCGGCTCCAGGGGCGTGGTGAACACCACGAGACGGTCCGCTGGCATCGCTCAGCCCTCCAGGGGGAGCTGGACCCAGCCGTGACGGCGGTGGGACAGCTCGACGGCGTTGATCACCTCCTGCACCCGGGCGGCGGCCAGGAAGTCGGCCTGCGCCACAAGGCCCGGGTCGGCGATCTCACTCACGAACGTGGAGATCAGGTTGGCGTAGAAGGCGGTGTCCCAGGGCTCGGTGAGCCCACCCCCGGGGGGATAGAGCCGCTCCGGGACCTCCAGGCGGCGGAACTCCACCTGGTCCCGGCGGGCGCCGTAGAGCCGCTCACACACCCCCTCCTCCTCCACCAGCCGGCAGATCAGGGCACCCTCGGTGCCGTACAGCCGAGCCTCCAGGCCGGGGTAGTTGCCCACCGTGACGTAGCTGCTCTGGATGGTGCCGATGGCACCGTTGGCGAAGCGGCAGAGGAAGGCATCAGCGTCGTCGATGGGCAGCCGCACCGGGACCTGGGATCCCGGCACCAGCCGCTCCGGGACCAGGTTGGCGAGCTGACCCACCACCTCCTGGAGCTCCGAGCCCACGAACCAGAGGGCCAGGTCGATGATCGGGGCCCCGTACCCCTCCAGGGAACTCACCTGGATCTCGGTACCCGTTCCCGGGTCCCCCTCTCCGGCCCGGATGGGGGTCATGGGGTCGAGGAACTGGGAGTTCTGCTCGAAGCCGTTGAAGACCAGCGGTCGCCCGACATAGCCCTCGGCGATCAGCTCGCGCATGCGCATCATCGCCGGGCTGAACCGGAAGGTGAAGCCCACCTTGGTGCGGAGCCCGCGGGAGAGCGCCAGATTCCCGGCGTCCCGGGTGCGGGCCCACTCCCGGTGCACCGGCTTCTCGCAGAGGACGTGCCTTCGGGAGTCCAGGCCGGCCATGGCGCTGAGGAAGTGAGCCGGCCCCCAGGTGACCACGTCCACGACCTGGACCTCGGGGTCGGCCAGCAGCTCAGCCTCCGAGGAGTAGGCCCTGGAGCCGGGAGCCATGGCTGAGAGCGCGCGGGCGCGATCCGGATCCAGGTCGTACACCCCAACCACCCGGGCCCGCGGGTCCCGGAGCCAGCCGGGAAGGTGGGCGCGTCCCGCCCAGCGTCCCGCCCCCACGATCGCCACCCCGAGCTCCGCCAACTGCTGCCCTCCAACACCGTGCCGAACCCCTCCGGGAGCGATTGGAGAAAGTATATTGTCGACCGAGCCTGCGCGCCCACGCGGTTCGGCCGAGGGGACCGCCGGGGCTCATCCCGGGGGGGACGGTGTGGTGGAGTACCGGAGCGGGGCGCAAACCGCCGTGGACGCCGCGCAGGTCACAAAGGCGCTGACCGGAGGCTGGTTGGACACGGTGAAGACCAGGACGGGGACCAGGTAGCCGGCGCTGGCCACCATCCCCAGGGTCGCTGCCGAGATCAGGACCACGGTGCTCGGGGAGGTGGGGCTGGGAGACGGAAAGGGCTGTCCCGAGGAGTCCAGAAGGTAGGACCCCGGGGCCAGGAGGCCCTGGTTCAGGTCCTGGATCATCAGGTCGGGAGTGGTGGGGGGGTAGGCGGCCAGCGGGCCGGTGATCGGCGGGGGAACCGTGCCCGAGAGGCCCACCAGGGACAGCTGCTCCCGGTAGTTGGCGGCCACGTCGGCGTACACCTCCAGGGGCTGGCCGCTGATGTTGACCAGCGGGTACCCGCCCACCGCCCACTGGAAGAAGACGCGGCGGTCGGCGGCGTTGACCACGCTGAGGGAGGGCAGGGGGAGCAGGCTCTCGTGGGGGTAGGGGAGGTGGCGGGTGGCGAGGAATTGGGAGACGTAGGCGTCAGCGGCCGCCACCGAGGGGGTCGCCCCCGTCTCGTCCACCGGGGTGTTGGGGTGGAAGTTGAAGAGCTGGTACCCCGTGGGCGAGGTGAGCTGGTACCCGGTGGTGGCGCCCAGGTTGTAGGAGAGGCCGGCGCCGGTGTTGACGGCGGGTCCGGGGACCTGCAGGGCGGTCACCAGGTCCTGGAGGGCGGTCAGGGGATCCTGCGCCGTCTGGGCCGCGGGAACATGGCGGGGCATCTGCGGCAGGTGGCCCTGGACCAGGAACGGCGGGTGAAGGTCGACAGGCGTGGTGACCTCTCCCCCCAGAGGCAGCACCCCCAGGGGCAGGGGCGGGGTGGGCGTGGGGCTCACCTCGGGATGGGGATGGGGCAGGGCGGCGCCGCAGCCGGCCAGCAGCAGCAAGGCCAGCGCCGCGGCCGGGATGAGTGCTCTCACGCCCTCACAATGCCAGACCATGGACTACCGCGAGTCGCTGGCCGCGCTGGCCGCCTCCAGCCGGCCGGGGATGCGCCTGGGCCTGGACTCCACCAGGGCGCTGTGCCGGGAGCTGGGTGACCCCCAGGACCAGCTCAAGGGAGTCCTGGTGGCGGGCACCAACGGCAAGGGCTCGGTGTGCGCTCTGGTCGCGGCCATAGCCCGAGCTTCCGGGCTGCGCGTGGCCCTCCTCACCAAGCCCCATCTCACCAGCTACCGGGAGCGGATCCAGCTGGGGGACCGGCCGGTCGCGGAAGGGGAGTTCGCCCTCCTGGCGGACCGGGCTTTGGAGGCCGCTCGTCGAGGGGGGGTGGACGCCACCCACCATGAGCTCCTGACCGCGATGGGGTTCCTCGCCGCCCGGGAGTGGGGCGCCGAGATCACGGTCTGTGAGGTGGGGCTGGGAGGGCGGCTGGATGCCACCAACGTTTGGGACGGCGGGGTGGCGGTGGTGGTCTCGGTGGGGCTGGATCACCAGGCCCAGCTGGGCAACACCGTGGCCCAGATAGCCGGAGAGAAGGCGGCGATCTTCAAGCGGGGTGACCTGGCCATCTCCGGGGCTCAGGGGGAGGCCCGGCCGGTGGTGCGGGCGGCCGCCGCCGGAGTGGGCGCCGAGCTCTGGCAGCTGGGAGAGGGGATCGAATACGCCTGGGAGGGAGCGGGGCTGCGGGTCCGGACTCCGGCTCGGGAGCTGGCCGAGCTCGAACTGGGGGTGACCGGCCAGGTGCAGGGGGCCAACGCCGCCGTGGCAGTGGCCGCCGCGGACGGCCTGGGGCGGCTGCTGGGGGCTGAGATCGGTGAGAGGGCAGTCCGGCAGGGATTGCGCGGGGTCCGCTGGCCGGGGCGATTGGAGGAGGTGGCCACCGCCCCCACCGTGCTGGTGGACGCCGCCCACAACCCAGCCGCCGTGGAGGCCGTGCTTGGAGAGCTGCGGTCAGCCACCGGGGGCAGGCGGTCAGTGCTGCTGTTCGGGTCCATGGGCGACCACGACCACTCAGGGATGCTGGCCCGGCTCTCCTCGCTGCCCCTGGAGGCGGCGGTGCTCACGAGGGCCGACGCCGTCCGGGCGGTGGAGCCCGAGGTCCTGGCCCGCGAGTGGCCCGGGAGATCCGAGCGCCTGGTCCCGGTGGCGGCGGCCCTCTCCCGGGCGCGGGAGCTGGCCGGTCCCGAGGGGGCGGTGATCGCCCTCGGTTCGATCTACCTGGTCGGAGAGGTCATGGCCGAGCTGGGACTCGGCCTCCCGCCCGACCCCAAGGTGGCCTGGCGGCCGGCCTTCTGAACTGCGGCTGAGGGCGCCCCCCGGTCAGACGGGAAGCGGGGCGGCCTCCGCCAGCGCCCGTCGGCAGAGCTCAGTGATCTCGTCCCACCTCTCCTCCCGGAGGAGACCGGGGCGGAAGAGGTCATTGGTCAAGCCCACCACCCGGACCCCGGCGGCGAGGTACTCGGTGACATCGCCGATGCCCACCATTCCGCTGACCCAGAGGGGCACCTCGGGCATCGGCCCCCGGACGGCGCGGATGTACTCTGGCCCGCCCAGGGGGTTGGCCGGGAACACCTTGACCAGACCCGCCCCCAGCTCCATCGCCCGGGCGATCTCGGTGGGGGTGCTGGCCCCCATCACCAGCAGCGCCCCGGCCCGCCGGGCCACCTCGGCCACCTCGGGGACCAGGTACGGGGTGACCAGGTATTCGGCCCCAGCCCCCAGCGCGGCCTCGGCCAGGTCGGCGCTGGTGATCGTCCCGCCGCCGAAGTGGCAGCTCGAGCCGAACTCCCTCCTAAGGCGGGCGATGGTCTCGAACGCTCCGGGGGTGCCCGAGGTGACCTCCACCGACCCCACCCCCGCCCTGGCCGCCGCCTCCGCCCCGCGATAGGCCTGCTCCCCGTCGGACCAGCGCATGACCGCCGCCAGGCGGGTCGGGAAGTAGGTGGCGATCTGGTCGGACTGGGTCATCAGGTGGCTCTCCTTCATCTGCGGGGGCTGCGCCGACTCTGGAGCCAACCCACTGTGGCCGTGCCCCGCCGAAGCTGGCGCAGCCGGGCGTGAACTGGATCCTGGAGCCCAGTATGGCGCGGCGCGCGGGATCACTTCAAGGGAAGCCGGCCGTGCACGCGGCTGTTGGAGCGATCCGCTGGAGCACCTGCCCGGCGCCGGGGGCGCCCGTCCCACTCGAGACGGTGCGTTTGACACGTGCCTATATAGGCATGTATTCTCCGACCGTGGCCCGAGCTTCGACCACCAGCGACGCCTTCAACGCCGTGGCCGAGCCGCGCCGGCGGGAGATCCTCGATGCCCTGGCGGGGGGTGAGCAGTCGGTCGGCGAGCTGGCCCAGCGCCTGCGGGTCGCCCAGCCGGTCGTGTCCAAGCACCTCAGGGTGCTCCGAGACGTGAACCTGGTGGCCCGCCGGGACCAGGGGCGGCGGCGACTCTACCGACTCAACGGCGCGGCCCTGAGGCCGATCCATGAATGGCTGCGGCGGTACGAGGAGAGCTGGTCGCAGGCGTTCGACCGCATGGAGTTGGTGCTGCAGACGCTGGAATCACGGGAGGAACGCCAAGATGGCTGAGGAGCCGAGACGTAGGGCTCTGGTCACACTCCCCAGAGATGACCAGATCCTGATCACCCGCGAATTCGCGGCGCCGCGCGCCCTGGTCTACCGCGCCTACACCACCCCGGAGCTGGTGGCGCAGTGGTGGCACGCCGACCGCGGCACCATCGACAGCATCGAGATCGACCTCCGGGTGGGTGGCAGGTGGCGCTACGCCATGACTGCCAAGGGCGGTTTCCCCGTGGTCTTCCACGGCGAGTACCTGGAGATCGTGCCCGAGGCGAGGATCGTGTCGACTGAGGTCTTCGAGGGGATGCCCGAGGCGGCGGCGACCAGCACCGTGACCTTCACCGATTCGCCCCCGGGCACCACCCTGGCGATCCTGGTTCAGCACAAGAACCGGGCGAATCGCGACGTCCATCTCCACTCGGGCATGGAGGACGGGCTGCACGAGGCCATGGACCACCTGGACGAGGTGGCGGTGGCCCTGGGGCGCGGGCGGGGTTAGCAACCGGCCGGGCTTGCCCCGCCGGCCTGCCCCCTGCCCCCGTGCGCCGGCGCCGTGGGGCGGGGGTGCTCCCCCGCCCCGCCGGGCCGGAGGCGCTCAGAGGCGCTCGGCGATGCTCTGCCCCTGCATGAAGAACAGCAGGTAATCCGGCCCCCCGGCCTTGGTGTCGGTGCCGCTCATGTTGAAGCCGCCGAAGGGGTGGACCCCCATCAGGGCGCCGGTGGACTTGCGGTTCACGTACAGGTTGCCGACGTGGATGCGCTCCTTGGCGAAGGCGATCCGCTCCGGGTCGCGGCTGAAGTAGGAGCCGGTGAGCCCGTACTCCGTGGAGTTGGCGATGCGGATGCCGTCCTCGAAGTCCCGGGCGGGCATGACCGCCAGGACCGGGCCGAAGATCTCCTCCTGGGCGATGCGGGCCTCGGCCCGGACTCCGGAGAAGACCGTGGGCTCGATGTAGTAGCCCTCACCCGGGGGCTTCCGCCCCCCCAGCACCAGCTCCCCCTCGTGCTTGCCCACCTCGATGTAGTCGAGGATCTTCTCCTCGGCGGCCGAGTCCACCACCGGGCCCATGGTCACCTCGGGATCCACCGGGTCCCCGAGCCGGATCTCCCGGACCCGGTCCAGCACCTTGGTCAGCAGCTGGTCATACACCTCCTGCACCACCACGGCCCGGGAACCCGCCGAGCACTTCTGGCCCTGGAAGCCGAAGGCGGAGATGGCGATGTCTCGGGCGGCCCGGTCCAGGTCGGCGGTCTCGTCCACCACCACCGCGTTCTTGCCACCCATCTCCAGCTGTACCCGCTTCAGCCAGCGCTGCCCGGGGTGCACCCGAGCCGCCCGCTCGTTGATCCGCACCCCCACCTCGCGCGAACCGGTGAAGGCCACGAAGCGTGTCTGGGAGTGGTCCACCAGCGGGTCCCCCACCAGCGATCCCCTCCCGGTGAGCAGGTTGATGACCCCCGGAGGCAAGCCGGCATCCTCCCAGATCCGCACCAAAAAGGCGGCCGTGGTGCAGGCGGTGTTGGCGGGCTTGAGGACGACGCAGTTGCCCGCCACCAGGGCCGCGGTGGTCATCCCGGTGGTGAGCGCCACCGGGAAATTCCAGGGGGAGATCACCGCCCCCACCCCGAGCGGGATGTAGCGGAACTGGGTGATCTCCCCGGCGATGGGGGCGGTCCGGTCGCCGGCGGCGAACTGCAGCGCCTGCCGGGCATACCACTCCATGAGGTCGACGGCCTCCGCCGCCTCGCCGTCCGCCTCGTCCCAGGGCTTGCCCACCTCGTACACCATCACCGCGGCCAGCTCATGGCGGCGGCGGCGGACCAGCTCGGCCGCCCTCACCAGCACCGCGGCCCGCTCCTCCACCGGTGTCCTGGACCACTCCGGGAACGCCTGCCAGCCGGCCGCCAGCGCCTCCTCGACATGCTCGAGCTGCGCCGCCGCGTGCCGTCCCACCACCTGGTCGGGGTGGGCCGGGTTGACGGAGACGATCTGCTCACTGGAGCTCACCCGGCGCCCCCCGATGACCAGCGGGTAGTCCTCTCCCAGCCGACCCTCCATCTGCCGGAGGGCGGCCCGCATGGCCTCCTGGTTGGCTGGGATGGAGAAGTCCAGGGAGGGCTCGGTGGAGAAGGGAGGAAGGTTCATGGGCATGACTCCTGAAGACGGGCCACGGCTCAGCGCCGGACCAGGTTTCGGGCGAGGAAGAGGACATTGGCGGGCCGCTCGGCCAGCCGGCGCATGAAGAAGGGGTACCAGTGGGTCCCGTAGGAGACGGCCACCAGCACGGTGTATCCCCGGGAGACCAGCTGCCGCTGGAGGTCGGGCCGCACTCCGTACAGCATCTGGAATTCGAAGCGGTCCCGGGGGATCCCGTTACGGAGGGCGAAGGTCACCGACTCCTCGATGATCTCCGGGTCGTGGGTGGCGAGGGCGGTGTAGCCACCGCCGGATAAAGCCAGCTCCATCATGCGCAGGTAGTTGCGGTCCACGTCCTGCTTGCGGGGGAAGGCCACCTGCGCCGGTTCGAGGTAGGCGCCCTTGACCAGCCGCAGGTTGGGGCTGAGCGGCAGGAGCTGCTCCAGGTCCTGGTAGCTGCGGAAGAGGTAGGACTGGAGCACGCAGCCCACGTTGTCGTAGCCGAGCTCGCGCAGGTGGCGGTAGGCGTCCAGGGTGGGCTGGACGTGGGCCGAGTCCTCCATGTCGACGCGGATGAACAGGCCCAGCTCCCGCGCCAGGTCCAGGAGGTGGGCCAGGTTGCGCTCCGCGAGCCCGGGGTCGATGTCCTGCCCCAGGAGGGTCAGCTTGAGCGCGGCGTTGGCCCGCAGCCCCTCAGAGGCCATCCGCCGCAGCAGGACCTCGTAGTCCCCCACCGCCCGGGCGGCGTCGGCCTCGGTGGCGACCGCCTCGCCCAGCTCGGTGGCGTTGCACTTGAATCCGGCCTGGTTCAGCCTGCGGATGGCGTCCACCGCCTGGTCCAGCGTCTCCCCGGCCACGAACCGAGAGGCGCCCAGCCTCATGCCGTACCGGTTCATGAACCGTTCCGTGCCCCGATTGCCGGCGGCCAGCAGGATGGCCGACCGCGCGGCCCCGTTCAGCGGCAAGGTCGGTCGGTTCGCCCGACACGGCGGCTAAAGAAGCAGCTCATCCGCTCACCTCCATAAGGCGGGATGCCTCGAGGGGCCCGATCGGCCGCAGCGGCCGACCCTCCAGGACCAGGTCGGCCATCAGCTCGCCGATCACCGGGGAGAACTTGTAGCCGTGCCCGGAGAAGCCACAGGCCACCAGGACCCGGGAGCACTCCGGGTGCGGACCCAGGGCGAAGTCACCGTCCGGGGTGTTGGTCATCAGCCCGACCCGGGCGCGCACCACCGGCGCCGCCCGCAGCGAGGGGGCGACGTCCCCAATACCCTCGCGGATGGCCGCCAGCTCCTCCTGATGGCACTCGCGGTCCACCGAGTCGGGGGCCGTCACCTCCCCTCCGTGATGCCGGGCGACCTTGACCGTCACACCATCCAGGGTAGGGAAGCCGTACCAGGAATGGATGGGATCGTGCTGGTAGTAGAAGGCCGGCAGCCGGTCCGGCGAGAACGACTCCGGGACCGCGGGGCGGAGCCAGACCATGACCTGCCGCTCCACCGTGAGCGGCAGCTGCCAGCCCCGCAGCAGCTTCGCCGTCCAGGCCCCGGCCGTGAGCACCAGGTGGTCGAAGTGGAGCTGCCCCGAGGGCGTCTCCACCGAGACCCGCTCTGCCGTGGGAGACCAGGAGAGCGCCGGCTCGCCGAAGCGGAGAGAGGCGCCGGCGCCCGCGGCCGCCCGCAGGTGGCAGAGCACCCCGGCCTCCGGTCTCAGCACGCCCGCGCCCGGTTCCAGAAGTGCGGTTACGCCTCGGGGCGGGTCCAGGGCGGGGAACTCCCGCCGAACCTCGGAGGCGGTGAGGAGCCGGGCCTCGAGGCCGTACTTCCGGGAGCTGGCCAGCGCCCCCCGCACCAGGCCCGAGTCCGGGGCCCCCAGGATCAGCCCACCGGTTATCTGCAGGATCGGCTCGTGGCACTCCGCCTCCAGCTCCCGCCAGAGCTCGTAGGCGCGCAGGACCAGGGGAACGTAGGCGGGGTCCGAGTAGTAGGCCTGGTGGATCACTCGGGATTCCCCGTGCGAGGATCCCCGGTCGTGGCCGGGGCCGAAGGCCTCCAGGCCAACCACCCGGGCTCCCCGCCGGGCCAGGTGGTAGGCGGTGGCGGCGCCCATCGCGCCCAGGCCGACCACGCCCACCAGGGGCCGCGCCCCCATCATGCCGCCCCGACCCCCATCATCGCCCCCCAGCAAGTGGACACCGACGAGTCTAAGCTCTCTGCCGCACCCCCTCCGGAGGAGCCGCCACCGGCGGGCTCGGGCCCACCCGCGGCGCACCCGAGCTGCCCCGGCTCCCACCCACCCGGCGCGGACGCGGCCGGCCTAGGGCGACACCCACCAGCATGATCGCACCTCCCAGGAGCTGCAGCGGCAGGACCGCCTCTCCGATCAGGATGGCCGCGGCCACCACCGCGATGAACGGCTGCAGGTAGGTGTAGGCAGAGGTGCGGGCCGGTCCCAGTCGCTCCAGGCCGACGAGGAACAGCCAGGTGGTGGCCACCACGGCCACCAGCGAGCTGTAGGCCAGGAGGCCCAGCCACCCGAGGCTCATCCGGGGCGGACTGGCCACCGCCTCCACGGCGCCGAAGGGCAGCAGCATGAGCGCCCCCAGAAAGGTCACCAGGGCGGAGAGGGTGAGGGGGCGGTACTGCCGCAGCAGTCGGGGCAGGACCAGCAGGTAGGCGGCCCAGCTGGCGGGCATGATCAGCGCCACCACAATTCCCAGCGCGCTGGCCCGGGCCCCGCCCCCCGTGTCCACCACCAGCGCCAGCCCCGCCAGCCCCAGCCCCAACCCCACCCAGACCCTCCTGCCGAAGTGCTGCTTGCTGACGGCCGCCAGCCAGCCGGCCACCATAAGGGGGGTCGCCGCCTGCACCAGGGCCACGAAGTCGGCGCTGTTGAGGGCCAGCGCCCCGGTGAAGCTGGCCTGGTTGATGGCGGTGCCCAGGGCGGCCGCCGTAAGGACCAAGGCCAGGTCCCGGCCGCGGGGAAGCCGGATCGGGCCCTCCAGCCGCCAGGCCAGCAGCCAGAGGCCGGCGCCGCCGAGCAGGAAGCGCACCGCCGCGTAGAAGAGGGGGCCGCTGTCGTGGAGGGCCACCTTGACCACCACTACGTTCACGCTCCAGGCCGCCGTGACCAGGAGGATCACCAGGTCCGCACGCGTCACCGACCGGCCCGCCAGCCCCACCTTCCTCACTTCTCAGAGGATAGGCGGCCACCCTCACTCGGCCTCTCCCCTCCCGGTCCGGGCGGCGTGACGGCGGGAGGACCGTAGTCAGGTATACAATATGGTGCGAGGCGGTATGGCAGCTCCGTCCGGTATTCGAGGTGGACCATGGCACGGAACGCGGACGGAGTGAAGGAGGGGCGCCCCCGCACCGCCCAAGGGAGCGCGCCGATCCCCTCGGAGAAGGCCAGGGGAGGAGGGTCGGGCAGCGCCTGGAGGGTGCTGGGAACGACCTCCCTTGCCCACTTCGTCAATGACGGGACGGTGTTCTTCGTCCCGGTGATGGCCGACCTCTTGGCCAGCCGCGGCCATGTGTCCGCGCCCGTCATCACGGTGATGCTCACCGGGTTCTACCTCAGCTCCAGCGCCGCCGGCATCCTGATCGGGCGGCTGGCGGACTCCGGCGGCAGCCGGGGGGCCAAGATGGCGATGGGGATCCTGGGACTGGCCGCCGGGCTGCTGCTGTTCGCGGCGGCGGTGGCCGCTCCGGATGTGGCCGAACGGACGGTGCTGGCGCTGCTGGCCGCGCTGGTGGCCGGAGTTGGCAGCTCCGTCTACCACCCGCTGGGAGCCAGCCTGATCATTGCCGCCTTCCCACCCCGCGGCCGGGCTCGGGCGCTGGGGGCCAACGGCGCCATGGGAAGCTTGGGGCGGGCGCTATATCCCACCCTCTTCTTCGCGGTGACCGGGCTCATCGCCTCCCAGACCGGTGCCGTCGTGGTCTTCGCGGTGGTGGCCGCGGGGGCGGCCCTCCTGCTCTGGACCACCCGGGTGGACTCTCGGCCCACCGCCGGCGCGGCGGCCCACTCCCCCGACACGACCGGCGGATCCCATCAGAGGGCCTGGCTCGACCGCAACATCGCCATCCTCACCTTGGTCTCCCTGCTCCGTTCACTGGCCTTCACGGGGATGGTTGCCTGGCTCCCGACCTACTTCACCCGGGAGCGAGGGCTCGGGCTCTCCGGAGAGTTGGGTCTGATGGTGACCCTGCTGTACGCCGGTGGGATCGTGGGCCAGCCGGTGTTCGGGCTGCTGGCCGACCGGGTGGACAAGCGGCTCATGCTGGCCATCGCCACCCTGGGCGCCGCGGCCACCACCTTCGGGTACCTCAACGTGGGGGGTGCCGGGGGACTGGCCCTCCTGGGCCTGTTCGGGGTCTTCAACTTCAGCGGCTTCCCCCTCCTCATGTCGCTGGTCGCCGACTACGCCCCTAAGGGCAGCTCCTCGACCGCCAACGCCTTCGTCTGGGGGCTGGGATCCACCGGGGGGCAGGCGCTGGGTCCCTTGGTGATCGGGCTGCTGGCGCTCAGCTCCTACCGGCACCTGGCGGGATCCTTCGAGGCGTTGGCTCTGGTGGCGGTGGCCGGCCTGGTCGGCCTTTTGCTGCTCCCCCGCGCCGGGAGGCACTCCAAGGCCCAGCTGTTCGGCTGAGGCGGCCGTCAATGGTGGCGGCGCACCATCCCCAGCATCTTGAGGTTGATGCGCAAGAACCGCCAGGCCTGCCAGGGCAGGAAGGTGCGCAGGAAGATCGTCCAGGTGGTAGGCGTCGTCACGTAGGTCGCCTCTTCGTCGGGCACGGCCGGCTGCCGCTTTCGCATTCGGGCTACTCCGGGATCAGGGGCCAGCCGGGGCGGAGCTTGGCCTTGTAGATGAACATGTGATGCAGCAGGATCTTGATCCAGTGCCCGGCCAGGCCGATCTCGCCGAAGGTCCGCTTCATGTCGCGGCCGTACCCGGGATAGCGCTCGTAGTCCGGGACGACGGGATACACGGTCATCGAGGCGGCGGTGCCGGTGAAGGGGTTGGACCCGGCAGAGGCGACGCACGCAGCCCCCATTTCCGCCCTTGACGCGGTCGCGGTGGGGTGAGGAGCGCCCCGCAGCATGTCGACGACGCTCCGTGCGACCGCCCTCCCGATCTGCGCCGATGGCATTCCCGTACGCGGTGCGGCCGGGGTGATGACCGTCCCCCGGGGGCTGGTGTGGGGACGGGAAATGGGGTGGGGCGGAGCAAAGGCGATCCCGGCCGCAAAGAGGGTGGGATACGCGGGTGACTGGTAGGTTTTTGGCCAGTCCTGCGCCGACCACTCCTCAAAGGGCCGCGAGGTGTAGTCGGCGTCGACCCGCATGAAGCCGCTGGGCTGGAACAGCCGGTCGGTGATCTCATTTCCTTGGCGGTCGAAGGCGCGCAACCCCACCCCCGAGAAGGGGGGAAGCAGCATGGCGAAGTCGAACCCGAGCTCCCCATCCTTCCCCTCCAGCGTCTCGTAGAACAGCCGGTCCGGCTCCACCTTCTGCACGTGAGCGCGGGTTCTCCAGCTGATGCCGCGCTCGGCGAAGAGCGAGGCCGTGAAGATGCTGGCGGGAATGAGGTACCCGGCACGGCGCATCTGCATCCCGGCCATGCCAAAGTCCCCGAGTTCGTATTCGTTGGTGATCCAGACGATCTCGGCCAGCTCCCGCACTCCGCGGGCCCGGAGCTCGAACTCCAAGTTCACTACGTACTCGAAGGCGGCCCCCTCGCAGGTGCACCCCCCATGCCCCACCCCAACCACGAAGCGCTGGCGCTGGCCCCGGCGCATTCGCCCCACCGCTTCGTCCAAGGCCCGCGCCGCCAGTTGGGCGTGCTCCGGAGTACACACCGACATGCTGTTGGCCTCAGGCCCCAACCCCTCGGTCATGTCGAAGCGCAATCTGGGTCCGGTGGCGTTGACGAGGAAGTCGTAGGGAAGGCGCACGGGGCCGGAGCCCCCACTCGCCACCGCCTCCACCGAGACGAATGGCCGGGAATCGCTCTCATCGCCGTCCGGATGGATCTCCCGGGCGAAGCCGTGGACGAACTCTATGCCGTGGCGCTCATAGACCTTGGCCAGCGGGAAGGCCACCTAATGCGGCTGCATCAGCCCCACTCCGACCCAGATGTTGGATGGCACCCAGTTATAGCGGTCCACCGGGGACACCACGGTGACGGTGTCGGCCCTGGGCAGCCATCTCCGCACGAACGACGCGGCGGTGTGCCCGGCTATCCCCGAGCCGAGCACCACCACCCGGCTCATCCGCGATCCCACCCCAGCTCAGTTGTGGACCGCGCTCTCGCCCCCATGCGGCTCATCTTCGCACCGGGGGCGCCAACTTGTACCTGGCACCACCCTGACCCAGGGGGTAAGGTCAGACTTGGGGGCCGTCCCCCCGCTGGACCTGGCGCAGGATGCTCTCTATCACCTCCTGCCCGGGGTGGCGGCGGCTCCCCGCCCGGCGGCTGGGGTTGCGGCGCCGCTCCTGGCGGGGGCTGAGCATGTGCGCCTCCTGCTTGCGCCAGACCCGCTCAATCAGAATGCGCACCTCGGCACCGTCCTCGTAGGGGATCTGGTGGGCCTCCAGGGAGCGCCGGACCCGGTCCGGGAGCTGCGTGGCCTCGGAGAGGTTGAGCTGCTCCAGCGCCTCGAGGACATCGTCCAGACGGCGCAGCAGAGCGCGCCTCTCCGTGGTCTCCTCGGGGACGGTCATCACGGGCCGATTATCCGCGTTCCGGAGAGCGGGCCGCCAGCTCAGGCGGCCTTCGCCGGAGGGACTGGGGCGGAGCTCTCATACAGGCCGAGCCGGGCCACCAGCCGCTGGGCCGGAGCCGGCGCCCACCAGTTGGCCCGACCCAGCAGGCGCATCAGGGCGGGGACCATGACCCCCCGCACCAGGCTGGCGTCAACCGCCACCGCTATGGCCATCCCCAGCCCCAGGATCTGGATGTCCAGCACGTGGCCGAGGGCGAAGGCGCCGAACACCGCGATCATGATCAGCGCCGCCGAGGTGATGACCCCGCCGGTCGAGGCCATCCCCTCCTGGACCGCCCGGCGGTTGTCCCCGGTGGCCAGGTAGCGCTCCCGGATGCGGGTCAGCAGGAAGACCTCGTAGTCCATGGAGAGGCCGAAGATGAAGGCGAACATCAGCACCGGGTCGGTGGCGGTGATCGAGCCGGGCGACGTGAAGTTCAGCAGGTGGGAGAGATGTCCCTCCTGGAAGATCCAGACCATGGCGCCGAAGGCAGCGCTGATGGAGATGAGGCTCATCAGCACCGCCTTGATGGGCAGCACCACCGAGCCGAAGGTGAGGAACAGGACGGCCATGGTGGCCAGGACCACCATGGCCACGGCCCAGGGGATGGTGTTGGCGAAGGCCTGGAGGAAGTCCACCGAGACGGCCGCCCCGCCCCCGTACAGCACCGAGGCGCCGGGCGGAGGGGCCAGCCGCCGCAGCTGGTTCACCAGCCTCGCGCCAGAGCTGGAGTCGGGCCCATATGCCGTGGACACCTCGAATTGGGCGACGGGGCCGGCCAGGTAGCCCGCGATGTACTTCTCGAGCCCCGCCGGGCGCTGCGCCGGGGGCCCACTGAGCAACCCCAGATAGACCTTCGTGGGAACCCCCGGGGGCGGGGAGAGCACCCCGTCCACGCCCTGCACCCCTTTGAGCCGCTCCGCCCGGGCCAGGTAGGCGCTGAGGGCGGACTGCTGGGCCGAGGTGAGCCTTCCCCCGAGCTGGTGGCCGTAGTCCACCACCATGTTGAGGTCGTTCACCCCACCGGCCTGGGGGAAGTTGTTCACCAGCTGGGCGTAGCCGGTGCGCGCCGGGCCGGCCGGGATCTCCTGGACGCTGGCCCCGGTGGAGAGCCGCAGGCTGAGGAAGGGCGTGCCCACCGCCAGCAGGAGCACGGCCACGGGGAGGGCGATGGCCACCGGATGGCGCATCACCCGTTCGCCGGCCCATCCCCAGAAGCTGGAGTGGTGGTGGGTGAGCTCGGTCGCGCCGCGCAGCCCGCGCCTCAGGGTGAGCCAGTTGAGCCGGTTGCCGAGCAGGGAGAGGATGGCCGGCAGGACGGTGAGGGCGAAGAGGAGGGTGCACGCGACCACCACCACACCTCCGATCCCCATGCTCCCCAGGGCGGTCGCCGGGAAGAGGGTCAGGGAGAGGAGGCCCAGCGCCACGGCGGTGCCGGAGATGGCCACCGCCTTGCCGGCGCTGGCGGTGGCCGCCACCACCGCCACCTCGGGCGGGCTCTGGGTCAGCTCCTCGCGGAAGCGCTTGACGAAGAAGAGCGAGTAGTCGATGGCCAGCCCCAGCCCCACGATGGTGGCCACGTTGGTCACGAAGATGGACATGGAGAAGTGGGCGGCGATCAGGCGGATCACCGAGAGGGCGGTGGGCACGGCCAGCCCGGCGATCAGGAGGGGGAGGAGGGCCGCGGTGACCGAGCCGAAGACCAGCAGCAGGAGGAGCAGGGAGATGGGGAGGGCGATCAGCTCGGCGGTCCTGAGCTGAGCCTCGAGGGCGGTGTTGTAGAGGGCATCGATGGGGGCCGGGCCGGTTACCCACATCGTGAGTCCCCGAGGGCGGCTGAGGTAGGACTCCAGCTGGGGCAGCTGGTCGGTGGCCGCCACCTCGCTCATCTTCAGGTTGACCACCGCGAAGGTCTCGTACCCCCGGTCCCCGATGAAGATCGGAAGCTTGGTGCTGGCGTAGGTCTGCACCGACGCCACCTGCGGGCGGCGGGCCAGGCGGGCGAAGCTGGCCGCCACCTCGGCCTGGACCTGCGGGCTGGTCACGTCCTGGTGGGAGCTGCGGTACACCAGGAGCAGTTGGGTGGTGGCGGCGCCGAAGTGGCGGGTGAGGAGCTGGCTGGCGCGCTGACTCTGTGAGCCCGGGACCGAGAAGCCTCCCGCCTGGAGGGAGCCCCCGAGCGGCCCGGAGAGCACCAGGAGCAGGACCATCAGAGCGAGCCCACCCAGCGGGATGGAGCGGCGGTGGCGGTGGGCGAAGGCCCCGAGGCGGGCGAAGGGCATGCTGGCGGCCTCCGGTGGAGCGTCCTGAATGAACGTTCATTCAGGTAGGCTTACAGGGTAGCAGGCGAGCCCGGGGAGCGGAGGAGGCAGCTTGGCCATCCAGCCGGCGATCAGCGAGCACGCGGACCAGATGCGCCGCCGCATCCTGGAGGGCGCGGCGAGGGCCTTCTCCCGCTCGGGTCCACAGGCCACCTCGGTGCCCGAGATCGCAGCCGAGGCCAGGGTCTCCGTAGGGCTGATCTACCGCTACTTCAGCGGCAAGGCCGAGCTGTACGCCGCCGCCTGCACCCTGGGGGCGGAGGCGGAGATGGCGGGACTCATGGCCGAGATGGCGGCCATCCGCGACCCCCGGGCCCGTCTGGCCCACGCCGTGGACTTCTACCTCTCCCGGCTGGCCGAGGACGGTGAGGGGGCGCTCCTCCTGGGGGCGATGGCCGAGGCCCAGCGGAACCCCGGGCTCCAGGCCTCGCTCCGGCTCCGGCGTGACACCATCGTGGCCTTCATCCGCCGGTACCTGGAGGAGCGCCGGGCGGAGGGGGAGGTGGAGGGTGAGGTGGCCCCTCTGGCCCGCGCCATCGCCATGACCATGGACGGGGCGCTGACCGAGCTGGCGCTCGGGGACTCAGACATTGGCGCCGTCCGGGAGGCGATCCTGAACCTACTGGAGCGCCTGCTTCAGGCGAGCGGGCCGGCCCCCACCTGAGCCAGCGCCCGACCCAGGTCCTCCAGCAGGTCCTCCTGGTTCTCGATCCCGCAGGAGAGGCGGATCAACCCCTCGGGCAGATACTCCTCTCCCGCCCACCGGCCCCGGCGCTCCAAGAGCGACTCGACCGAGCCGAGGCTGGTGGCGTTGGTCCAGATCCTGGTGGAGGTGCAGACCCGCTCCGCCGCCACTGCGCCCACCTCCAGGTCCAGCGCCAGCAGGGCGCCGAAGGCCCCGTCCAGCTGCGCCTCCGCCAGCTCGTGCTGGGGGTGGGTGGGGAGCCCGGGATAGTGGACATCCCGCACCCGGGAGGTCCCGGCAAGCGCCTTGGCCAGGAACCCCGCCGTCTCGCACTGGCGAGAGAGGCGCACCGCCAGGGTGCGCATCCCCCGGAGCGCCAGCCAGGCCTCTAGCTGTCCGGGGCAGCCTCCCTGCCGGGTGCGGTGCTGGCGCAGCCGCGAGAGGAGCTCCAGGTCCCGCCCGGCCACCACTCCGAGCATGAGGTCGCTGTGGCCGCCGAGGTGCTTGGAGGCGGAGTGAGCCACCAGGTCAGCGCCCAGCTCCAAAGGACGGCAGAGGAGCGGGGTGGCCAGGGTGTTGTCCACCACCAGGGTCGCCCCCCGGCCGTGCGCGGCCGCAGCCCAGGCCCTGAGGTCGGGAATGGTGAGGAGGGGGTTGCCCATGCTCTCCAGCCAGACCATGGCCGCCCCTCCGATCTCCTCCAGGGCGGCCGGGGAGGTGGCGTCCACCCTCCGTACCCGCAGCCGCCCGGTCGAGCTGAGGTGGGCGAGCAACTCGCGGGTGCCGGTGTAGGCGTCCTGCGCCACCACCACCTCCGCCCCCACAGGGAGGATGTCCAGGGCGGCGGCGATCCCGGCCATGCCAGAGGCGAAGGCCACCGCACCGGAAGCCCCCTCCAGCTGCGCCACCGCCGCCTCGAGCAGCTCCCAGGTGGGGTTGCGGTCCCGGGAGTAGGCCAACTGCTCCTGGTTGCCGTGGGCGAAGGTGGCGGAGAGGACCAGGGGCGGGACCAGCGCCCCGGTGCGCTGGTCCGAGCGGCTGGACCCGTGGACCACCAGAGTCTCCCGGGAGATCCGCGTTGGCTCAGGGTTCACGAGCTCTCCGCGGCCCTGGCGAGCAGGGACTCCGCCAGCCTCCGGGTGGCCTCGTCCACCATCTCCCCGCCGATCCTGCGAGCCCCTCCCTGGCCCAGTCCGGTCAGCACGGCCCGGGCCCACTCCACCTGGTCGCTGCTGGGGGTGAAGGCGCGGTTGATGGTCTCCAGCTGCCCGGGGTGGATCGCCCATTTGCCGTCCACTCCGAGCGCCGCTGCCCGCTGGGAGGAGCGGGCCAGCCCCTCCTCGTCGTCCAGCGCCGAGTAGGGGCCGTCCACCACCTGCAGCCCGCGGGCCCGGGCGGCGACCGCGATCCGGTACAGCGGGTAGTGCCAGATGTCGCCCGGGTATCCGGGAGCCTCCCCCCCGATAGCCAGAGTGGGCATGCCCATGGCGGCGGCGAAATCTCCGGGCCCGAAGATCAGGGAGGAGACCCGGAGTGAGGCCTCAGCCAGCTGGCCCACGGCTTCGAGCCCTCTCGGGTCCTCGATCTGGATCTGAATCTTCACCCGGTGCCCCCCGGGCTCCCCCAGCATGGCCAGCACCCGGTCGACGAAGGCCACCTCGGACGGCTCCTGGACCTTGGGCACCACCACCGAGGCGAGCCGCGATCCGAGCTTGGGGACCACCTCGAGGAGGTCGTCCAGTCCCTCCCTGGTGCCTACCCGGTTCACCCGCACGGCCAGCTGGCGACCGGGGAAGGGGTGATAGAGCGCCAGCTCCAGGAGCCGTTTCCGGGCCGCCCGCTTGAACCGGGGCTCGGGGGGGACGGCGTCCTCCAGGTCCAGGACAATCTCGTCGGCCGGCACCAGCTGGGCCTTGGCCACCATCCGCTCGGAGTCGCCGGGGAGCACCAGCACCGAGCGCCGCCTCACGGGAGCCCCTCCGGACCCTCCATGCCCCCAAGACCCTCCGGTCCCAGACGCTTCATCAGCTCCTCCATGAGGTTGCGGACCTCGGGGTCCTCCAGGAGCCGCTCCCGGAAGGCGTCCGCCGCCTGGCGGATGGCGGGGTCGTCCATCAGCCGCTCCTGCATCTGGGTGAACTGGGAGAGCATGTCCTTGGCGGCCGCCTCCTGAGCCACCTGGAGGAGAACCGGCTGGGAGGCGGCCGCCACCACCGCCTCCAGCTGCTGGCGCACCATCTCCACCCCCTTGCAGCCCAGGCACTCCCCCTGCAGCCGGCAGTGGCAGAGCCGGCGCTTGAGCAGGTCCAGCTCCCGGTGCACCCCGCTGAGGTCGATCGGCTCAGCCATCTATGAGGAAGCCTAACCGACTGTCAGTAGACCGGCTCCAGCGGCTTGCGTGCCCGCAGCAACCCCTGCCAGTAGCGGTGGTAGAAACGCCCCTCCCGCCACTGGGGGCTGAGCTGGTCCCGCACCGCCTGGGGGGCGGTCTCGTAGTAGTCGAGAAGCCGACGGCGCGTTGGGTCGTCCACCCCGGCCCGCTCGAACCAGGCCAGGACGTCGTTCTCCTGCTCGATCCGCTCGGCCAGCTCCACGGTGAATCCCAGCGCCTGCAGCAGCGCCCGCCACTCCTCCAGCTCCCGGCTGCGGACGTGGGACCGGTCGCGACCGACCTCCACCACCTCCAGCCAGTCCCGCACCACCGGAGGTGGCGAGCAGTCGCTCACCGCCAGCGCCCCCCCGGGCACCAGCACCCGGTGGAACTCGGCCAGGGCGGGGATCAGGTGCCGGAAGTGGTGGGGGGCGGAGCGCACCAGGACCCGGTCAAAGGAGGAGGAGGGGAACTCCAGCTGCTCGGCGTCCCCCAGCACGAACTCCACGTTGCGGATCTCGCGCTCGGCCGCCTGGGTGCGGGCCTGCTCCAGCATCTCCGGCGTGAGGTCAAGCGCCACGACCTCACGAACCTGGGGGGCGGCCGCCAGGGCCACGTGGCCCGCCCCGGTGGCCACGTCCAGGACTCGATGGTTGGGCCGGAGCTCGGCCAGCTCCAGGAAGCGGGCCAGTGAGATCGGGTCGGCGTGCGTGGTGCTGGTGCGGTAGGCCTGGGCGACCCGCGCGAACTGGGAGCGGCTGTCGGCCGGCTCGGGGTCCGGCCCCGGGGTCACAGGGGGTAGCCGGCCAGCAGGGTGTCCAGCGGGATCGGGTCCAGCTCCTTGGGGCCACCCATACGCACGTCGATCTCGGCGTCCAGGTCCTTGATCAGCTCGCGCAGCGGGGTGAGGTCCCCCTCGGGGGCCTGGTTGCCGGTGTAGGCGCCCACCAGCCGGCCGTCGTCAAAGAGGGCGACGCCGGTGCCCTGGTCGGAAGCCACCACCATCCCCCCGGAGGCCGAGTGCTTGCTGAGGTAGCTGCGCAGCCCGTCCAGGTTGACGAACATCGCCCCCAGCCCGCGGAAGTGCACCGGAGCGTGGAGCAGCAGGCCCAGCCCCCGGGCGATCTCCCGGGGGTAGGTGATCACGTTGAGCACGTCCTGGCTGTTGGGGAAGTTGGGGAAGGCCACCCGGTTGGTGGTGGTGACCCGGCCCTGGGAGTCGCTGGCGACCGCCACCACGTACCCGTCCACCAGAACCACGTAGGTGTTGCGCCCCTCCGCGGCAGCCACGTGCAATACCCCGGTGTGTCCCTCGCCGGCCAGGTGGCGCAGCAAGCGGGCCGGATCGGTGAACCCCGCCCGCAGGTTGCGGAAGAGGATCTCACCTTCAGGGAGAGGGAAGGCCCGCGCGTCCTCCACCAGCGCCACCGCCCCGACGTGGGCCGCCGGCTCCTCGGTTGGGTATGTGAGGTAGGCGGGCACCGGCGGCTCCTCGGCAACCCAGGTGGCGGTCTCAGGCTCGATGGCGTACTCCTCGGCCGGGACCGCCCCCTCGTCCGGAGCCGGCTCAGCGGGGGATTCGGTCACCACCTCAGCATCCGACTCGATCGCAGCACCCTCGGGCGCCTCCTCCGCGAAGTGGGATTCCGGCATCTCGGCCTCGGGAGCGGACTCCACGTCCGCTCCCTGCGCTCCCCAAACGGGATCCTGGGCGGCGGCGGGCCAGACGCCCTCCGCGGCCGTCTCCTGGTACTCGCCGCCGGGGAAGGCGACCACCTCTGGGCCCTGGGACGATCCCCACGGACCGGGGGTCTCCTCGGGCTCCGCGGGGAAGGCGGGGAAGGCGGACTCCCCGAGCGGGGTGGGAGTCCAGGCGGGCAGGTCGTGCCGCTCCGGCTCAGCCTCAAAGGAGAACGGGGACGGCTCCGCCGGGGGCTGATAGGAGGACCAGCCGGTCTCCTCAGCAGCAACCTCCTCCGTCTCGGCGGCGGCCAGCCCCTCGTCCCCTCCCTCTCCCGGCTCCGGAGCGGAGGGGATGGGCGGGAGCTCGCCGGCCCCGGGGACCATCGCGTCGGCCGAGTCAGCGGCCTCGGCGGTTTCCGATCCAGCCTCGTCAGGACCGGGGGCCGGGTTCTCGTCGCGCTTGCGCCCGAACACCGGGTGGAAGATCTGCTGATCGGGGACGCGCCAAGGGCCGGGGGCTCCGGCCGGGACCAGCACCGGCGCCAGCTGCCGGGAGGGGGCTGGTTCGAGGAGCCGGCGCAGGGCGCCGGGGAGGGCGGGGCCGCCGGGGAGGCGGAGCCGGAGGGCGATCTTCATGGCATCAGCTCCGTGAGGGCTCAAAGGTCGGGTCGGAGAAATCCCGCCCCGCCCGCAGGCGATTCACCCGCGCAGTGTACGCAAGATCCGGCCGCCGCGACACCGAACGGCGAATACTCGGCTCAGGCGGGCTGGGGTGCGGGCCAGCCCGGCCAGGAACGCTGATAGCCCATCCGCTCCAGCCAGCGCTCCGGCCGGCGCACCTCCCCCCAGCTGGGCAGCGACTCCGGGCCGGCCCAGACCCTCGCCAGGGCCTCCTCCCCACCGCCCTCGCGGATCTGGCGAAGGAAGCGCTCCCCCTGCTGGTACTGCTGCAGCTTGAGCGCCACGCCGGAGATGATCAGCAGCAGCCGCTCTAGGGTGGTGGGCTGCTCCTGGCGGCGGTGGAAGGCCTGATCAAGGGTCTCGAAATCGGCCAGGTGGCGCTGCCCCACCTCGCGCATGATGTAGTTGGCGTGGCCCTCCAAAAGGGCCATCACCGCCTGGATGCGGCCCACCGCCGCCAGCTGGGGCCGGACCTGGCGGGCCGCCTGCAGCAGCTCCTCCAGACCCTTGGGGCCCTGGGTCCGGGGCAGGCGGGCCAGCTCGGCCACCAGTGAGGTGAGGTGAGGTGCGAGCCAGGGGTGGAGCTCGAACTGCCAGGCATGGGTCAGCTCGTGCAGCATCAACCAGCGGCGGAGCGAGTCCAGAGGCAGCCCCGCCCGCTCCTGGAAGTCCCGCACGTTGGGCTCCACCATGAGCAGCGCGGGGGAGGGGAGGGACGCCGGCTCCTCCCCGCCGAAGCTGAGGACCGGGTCGTACTGGCCCAGGACCCGCCGCCCGATATAGCCGAGCAGGGTACCCAGGTACAGGCTGGTCGGCAGCCGGAGCATGGGGCTGCTCCGGAAGCCGCCCGTCATCTGCTCCAGCGGCCCGATGACCCGCTGCATCATGGCCAGGTTCTGGTCGACGAAGCCCCGCCGACCCACCACCCGGACCGCCCCGAAGGTCGCCGACTGGGCTCCGGTGCCGCAGGCCAGCGCCAAAAGGGGCACCAGCTGCTGCACCAGCGGCTGGTAGGTGTCGCCCACCTCCCGGATCAGGTCGAGCCGGTCCTCGCCCGCCCTGGAGTAGGCGGTGCGGCGCACCAGATCCCAGTCCAGCGCACCTCCGCCGCTCCCCTGGCGCCAGTGGTTGGCGGCCCGCTCAGCGGCGACCGCTGCTCCGGCCACCAGCGCCGACCACGCCAACGCCGACTTCAGGTCCGCCATCTGTCGATCATAGGCCGGGAACCGGCGGGGGGAGCCGGCGGAACGCAAGCTCCCTCCCCACTCGCTCGTAACCCAGGTTGAGGTAGAGGGGGGCCAGGGCGGGATCCTGAAAGCACAGCACCGGGGTGAGGCCGGCGGAGAGCGCCGGAGCCGTGGCCGCCAGGACCGCGGAGGTGGCGGCGCCCCGGCGGCGCCGCTCCGGGTCGGTGGCCACCCCACCCACCTCGACCACCTGCCCGTAGCGCTTGGTCCATCTCGCCGCCGCGACCACCCGGCCATCCTCCTCCACCACCCAGGTGGGCTCGCGACGGAGCCGGTCTCGCCAGTCCGCGGCGCTGTCCAGGCGCATCCAGCTGACGTTCTGGTAGATGCGGTGCAGGATGGCGGCGTCCCGGAGGCGGGCCCGCCGCGTCTGGGGCAGGGGGCGGGCGGGTACCAGCAGGCTGGCCGCCACCGTGATCTCCCGGATGCTCCGGTCGAAGCCCGCCAGCTCTCGGTCGACAAGGTGGTCCTCAAGGGCTGAGACCCGCTCCAGCTCGGGGAGGAGGCGCCGCAGCAGATCGTGCCCTGCCTCCCGGTCTGTCTGCAGCGGCGCCAGCAGATGGAACCTGCCCAGGGGTGTGAACGCCACCGCGGTGAGCTCCCCCGAGGGTCCGAACGCCCCCCAGAGGGGCGTCCGGCCCGAGGCGGACTCCTCCCAGCGGACCAGGGACTCCCCCAGGTGGAGCCCCGCCCACCCCTGGGCCAGCAGGAACCTGGCCACCTGCTGGCGCTCCTCGGCGCCCAGCAGCCGGCGAAGCTGCCCCGCCACCCCCAGCCGACCATCCATGGTGAGAATGATGGCGGGGAGGGCCTGCCCCTGCCTGGCACTCCCCACAGCCACCTGCTAGCACTCGACCGGCCAGAGTGCTAACATGGGCCGAGAGCCAATCCGATCGCTCTTGTGGGAACCGAGGAGGAGATCAGAAGTATGCCCAAGCAGTTGCTGTTCGACACGGAGGCCCGGGCCGCGCTCAAGCGGGGGGCCGACAAGGTGGCGGACGCCGTCCGCATCACCATCGGGCCCAAGGGCCGCAACGTGGTGCTGGACAAGAAGTTCGGCAGCCCGACCATCACCAACGACGGGGTGACCATCGCCAAGGAGATCGAGCTGGAGGACCCCTTCGAGAACATGGGGGCCCAGCTGGTCAAGGAGGTCGCCAGCAAGACCAACGACATCGCCGGTGATGGCACCACCACCGCCACCGTCCTGGCCGCGGCGATGATCAACGAGGGGCTCCGCCACGTCGCCTCCGGCGCCAACCCGGTGCAGGTCAAGGCCGGCATCCAGAAGGCTGTCGACGTGGTCGTCGAGGAGATCAAGAAGCACTCCGTGTCCATCAGCGAGCGGGAGAAGATCGCCCAGGTGGCGTCCATCTCCGCCGCCGACCCCCAGATCGGGGAGACCGTGGCCGAGGCCATGGAGAAGGTCGGCAAGGACGGCGTGATCACTGTCGAGGAGTCCAAGGGGATTGAGACCGAGCTCGACCTCGTCGAGGGGATGCAGTTCGACAAGGGCTACATCAGCCCCTACATGGTGACCAACACCCAGTCCATGGAGGCGGTCCTCGAGGAGCCCTACATCCTGGTCACCGACCGGAAGGTCTCGGCGATCGCCGACCTGCTCCCTGTGGTGGAGAAGATCCACCAGAGCGGCAAGCCGCTGGTGGTGGTGGCCGAGGACGTGGACGGCGAGGCGCTGGCCACTCTGATCGTGAACAAGATCCGGGGGATCTTCACCGCGGTGGCGGTCAAGGCGCCGGGCTTCGGCGACCGCCGCAAGGCCATGCTCCAGGACATCGCCATCCTCACCGGGGGGACGGTGATCAGCGAGGAGCTGGGCCTCAAGCTCGAGAGCGTCCAGCTGGGTCAGCTGGGCAAGGCCCGCATGGTCAAGGTGACCAAGGACGACACCACGATCGTCGAGGGCGCCGGCAGCTCCGACGCCATCAAGGGGCGGATCGAGCAGATCAAGGCTGAGATCGAGAAGTCGACCTCGGACTGGGATAAGGAGAAGCTCCAGGAGCGGCTTGCCAAGCTGGCCGGCGGCGTGGCCGTGATCAAGGTCGGTGCCGCCACCGAGACCGAGCTCAAGGAGCGCAAGCACCGGATGGAGGACGCCGTCTCCGCCACCCGGGCCGCGGTCGAGGAAGGGATCGTCCCCGGCGGTGGTACCGCCCTCCTCCTGGGTCAGAAGGCGCTGACCGGCCTCAAGCTCGAGGGCGACCAGCAGACCGGGGTGACCATCGTGCTGCGGGCGCTCGAGGAGCCCACCCGGCAGATCGCCAACAACGCCGGTGCCGAGGGCTCGGTCGTGGTGGAGAAGGTCCGCAGCCTGCCCGCAGGCCACGGTTTCAACGCCGCCACCGGCGAGTACGTCGACATGGTCAAGGCGGGGATCATCGACCCCACCAAGGTGACCCGGTCCGCGGTCCAGAACGCGGCCTCGATCGCCGGGCTGCTTCTGACCACCGAGTCGCTGGTGACCGACATCCCGGAGAAGAAGGGCGCCGCCGCGCCCCCGATGCCCGAGTACTGATCCCGTCTCGGACGGGAAAGGGAAGGGGGCGGCCCACGGGCCGCCCCCTTTCTTCCTTTCCAGGTCGGCGGTGCTCCCTCGGCCTGGCCTTGCCTGTCCCGCTGGAGGTGGGTGGCCTGCCTTTTTGGTCGCCCCGCTCCCCTACCAGCCCCCGGCGCTCGGCCGTCCCTGGCCCCCGTCCACGGCCACGTTGGCACCGTTGACCCAGGAGGTGGCCGGACTCAGCAGGAGCGCCACCACTCTGGCGACCTCCTCAGGCGACCCCAACCGCCCCCAGGGAAGGTCGCGCCTCACGAACTCGTTGTAGCCCGCAGGGTTGGTCTTCCGGTAGTTGTCCCAGCCCCCTCCGGGGAACCAGATGGACCCGGGGCTGACGGCGTTGACCCGGATCTGATCCTCGGCGAGCTCGCGTGCCAGGGCCGAGGCCAGATAGATGAGGGCCGCCTTGCTGCTGCCGTACTGGGCCCGGGGAGCTGGCTTCCACCCCGAGATCGAGGACACGAATACCGCGGCGGCGCCACTGCGCGGCCTGAGGTGGGGCCGCGCGGCGCGCAGGAGCAGGGCGGCGTGGGTGACGTTCAGCGCGTAGGTGTGGGCCCAGTCCTCCCCGGTCGCCTCCCCCAGGCCGCCACCAGACGAGCCGCCACAATTGGCGACCAGGAAATCTATCCCGCCCAGGACGGCTGCCGATTCCTCGACGAAGCCCGCCAACGCCTCCGCGTCCGTGACGTCGGCTGCGGAGCCGTGGGCCTTGACGCCGAGCTCGCGCACCCGGGCCAGCGCCGCCTCAAGCCCGTCCTGGTCCCGAGCGCAGAGCGCGACCTCGCAGCCCTCGGCGGCCAGCTGAAGGGCTATGGACAGCCCGATGCCCCGCGAGCCGCCGGTGATCACCGCCCGCCGTCCATTGAGTCCCAGATCCATTCGATGCTCCTCGTTCTGAACTCGGCCTCCGCCTTCCGATGCCCCAGCCGGCGCCGCTCCTCCCCCGGCCCTGCGGGGCTCCTCGGCGGCCGCCGGAACTCCGGAGCCCGCCGCCGGCAAGGGGGCGAAGTCACCGCTGTCCGATCGCTACAGCTCCCCGGGGACTGGCGTTCGGCGCCTCACCTCCGCCTCAAGCGCACATCCACCGCGTCGCGCAGCCCGTCGCCCACGAAGTTGAAGGCCACCACCACCAGGACTATGGCCACCCCGGCCGGCCAGATTTGCCACCAGTAGCCGGCGAACACGTAGTCGACCCCGTTGGACAGCATGCTGCCCCAGTTGGCCGCGGGGGGCGGGATGCCGAGGCCCAGGAAGCTGAGCGCCGCAACGGTGAGCACGGCGTCGGCGACCTGGAAGGTGGCGTTGACCACAATGGTGCCCACCACGTTGGGAAGCAGATGGCGCCAGAGCACCCCCGCACCAGTGGCTCCGGCACCTCGCGCCGCCTCCACGTAGGGCAGGGTCTTAAGGGACAGCACCTCGGCGCGCACCAGCCTCGCCGGAGCCATCCAGGCCAGGGCGGAGATCACGGCGACTAGGACCAGCACCGACGGTCTCAACAGGGCGTCCAAGAAGATGAGCAGGAAAAGGCTGGGAATGGCCAGCCAGGCGTCCACCACCCGCATCATCACGTCGTCGACGACCCCGCCGACGTAGGCGGCGGTCGCTCCCCAGATCAGCCCCACGGTGACGGCCAGCACCGCTACCAGGATGGCCACCACCAGGGTGATGCGACCACCGGCCATGAGCCGGCCGAGGACGTCGTACCCCACGGAGTCGGTCCCCAGCAGATGCCCGGGGCCGGGTGGCAGGTTGGCCTGCGCGATGTTGGTGGCGACCTGATTGGTGCGGTAGAGCAACGGACCCACGAAGCAGAAGAGCAGGAACGCGGCGATGACCACCAGCCCGGCAACGGCCAAGCGATTGGCAGCAAACACCCTGAGCGCGGCGGCAAGTCCCCGCGGCTGCTCCGGCTCGTCCTCGGCCGGTGAGCTGGGTGCCTCGAAATCGACCGGAAGCTCTAGCACGATCGGTCCCGGTGCTCAGGGGACGGTCTGCAGCCAGCCGGAGCAGACGGAGCCATCAGTAACGAATCCGCGGGTCGGCGACGCCGTAGAGAATGTCGGCGATCAGGGATCCCAGAACCACCCCCACTCCGACGACCAGGCTGGTCCCCAGCATCACCGGGAAGTCCTCACTCTGGGCCGCGTTCCAGAAGAGCAAACCCATCCCCGGATAGTTGAAGAGCGACTCCACGATCAGCGCTCCGGCCAGGATGCCCGGAAGGCTGAGGCCGACCAGGGTGATGATCGGCAGCACCGAGTTGGGGAACACGTGGCCGAAGAGCACCCGCCTGGGCCTCAGCCCCTTGGCTCGGGCGGTCCTCACGTAGTCCTGGGCCAGGTTGTCCAGGACCGAGGACCGCATGTACCGGCTGAAGAGCGCCAGCGTGATCAGGGTGAGCGTGAGGACGGGCAGGACGAGGTTCGGCAGCTGACCCCAGAGCGGAGCGGTGGCGGTGGGCCCGGTGGAGGGCAGCAGGGGCACCGTGTCACTGAGAAGGATGATCAGGATGATGCCGAGGAAGAAGCTCGGCATCGAATAGAAGAGAAAGGCCAGGCCGGTGAGTGCGTAGTCGACGACGCTGTTGCGCCTAACCGCCTGGAGCATCCCCAGCGGAATCGCCACCGCCACCGCCAGGAAGGTCGCGGACCCGGCCAGGGCCAGGGTGCGCGGGATGTCCTCCGCCAGAAGCGAGGTGACGCTCTGGTTCAGCTTGTAGGAGTAGCCCAGGTTGCCATGCAGCAGCTGCCCGACCCAGATGACGTACTGGACGGGGAGGCTCTGGTTCAGGCCGTACCGGGCGTTGAAAGCGGCGATGGAGGCCGGGTTGGCCCGAAGGCCCAGGCTGGCCCGGGCCGGCCCTCCAGGCAGCAGGTGAAGCAGGGTGAACACGATGATGCTCACCCCGAGAAGCACCACCAGCGCGTGGCCGCAGCGACGCAGGATGTACCTGATCATGCCGAGCCCAGCGCTCTCGGAAGAGCCACGAGCCGATCCGCTTCACTGAGCCTGCCGACGGTGGCCCAGGGTCGGCCGCGCCCCGCCGGCAAGCGGGCCGGAGCGCCGGTTGGCTGACGCTGGCGAAGCCTCAAGAGACGGTTCATGTGCAATTCCGAACACTCTGACAGGCGGAGCCCACGGCAGGGCCGGGAACGGCCGTTGCCGGAACCCGCTGCGGCTGCGCTGCCCGCTTGGGGCACCGGCCGTCCGGCAACGAGAAGCTCTCCGCCGACGAGGCTGCCCGCCGCCACGTCGGCGGCGGGCAGCCGATTGGAGGGTTGCAAGCGAGGACGCCGGAGCTCCGGCTCCCCCGTTAGCTCAGCGACCAGTACTGGGGGTACAGGTTCAAGTTGGGATCCTGGGGCAGTGCGCCATGCAGGGCCGAGCTGATCACTGAGGTCTGGTAGTAGTAGTCGGGCTCCCAGAGGCAGGGCAACTGGTCGGCCGCGTACTTGGCTACGTTCTGGATGGCCTGGATGGAGCTGTTGACGTAGGTGTCCTCGATCAGCTGGTCCATGCGGCTGTTGGAATAGCCCATCACGTTGTTCGCCGCCCCAGTACCGAACCACGGACCCGGAGCGGGCAGGTACTGGGGGGAGTAGGTGGGGGTGCCACCGGGTTCCCCGAAGTTGGCCATCTGCCAGGCGCAGGCGCTCCCGGAGGTGCACGGTGCGAGGGTGGCGAATATGGCACCCATCGACTTCTGCTCGATGGTCACATTGATACCGGCGCTCGCCCAGCTGGAGACCATGGCCTCCGCCTCCGCGGTGAAGGGTGCCGAACCGGTGGCGACCTCCTCGGTGAAGGCCAGCTTCGCCCCGGAGGGGATCCCCGCTCCGCAGTCGCCGCTCGCGGTGCCCGGTCGAACGCAGGAGTCCGTACCGTTGGGCACCACCTCCCAGCCGTTGGACGTGAGCAGGCTCTTGGCGTGGGCCACGCTGTACGGGTAGGGGTTCTGCTGGAGCGAGCTGGAGAGGTACTCGCTGGTGGGGGTGATGGGAATCGGAGAGTAGGTGGGGAAGGCCTGCCCATGCCATATGTCCGAGGAAATGGCCGACTGGTTGATCAGGGACTGCATGGCCTGGCGGATGTACAGCTGCTTGAAGATGGGGCCCGCGGTGGGGTCGGTGTAGTTGAGGAAGAAGTCGTTGAAGCCGAAGGTGGCCCAGTTGTTGATGGTGTAGCCGCGGCTCTTGAAGTAGCTGGCCTGGTTGCTGTCCTCAGCCGGCAGGTAGCCGTAGTCAAGCTGTCCCGACCTCAGGGCGTCGAACTCCGCGGCGGTGCTGGTGAAGGGCAGCTCCTCGAAGCGCGAGATGGTGGGCTTGCCCGGGCCCGTGTACGCCGAGTTGGGGACGAAGGTAGCCGCTCCGGTCGATGGCGCGAACTCGCTCAGGAGCCAGGGCCCGTCCACGGTCTTCCACAGGGGGTTGGTGGTGTAGGTGCTCTGGTCGCTGGACTGGGCGTTGAGGAAGGTGTAGACCGCCTTGGTCCCGGCCGCGGAGAGATCGTAGTTGCCCACGGTCCCGCTCGCCGAGGTCTTGTCCCAGGCGTGCTGGGGGATGGGCACGATCTCACTCAGCTCGTCGTAGAGGATCCAGAGCTGGCTGTAGACCTTGTTGAATGTGAGACTGAAGGTGTACGGGGTGGAGGCGGGGAAGCTCATCGAGGAGATGTCGTCCGGGATGCTGCCGGGGCTGTACCCCAGGTAGTTGGCCTTCTCGTTCACCAGCAGATTCATCCACATCTCGACGTCACGGTTGGTGACCGGCTTGCCATCGGACCAGGTGAAGCGGCGGTTCAGGGTCACCGTCACGGTGCGCCCGCCGTTGGAGTAGACGGGGGGCCCGGCCATGCTCTGGGCGTAGTTGATCGTGGGCTTGCCGTTGATGCCATACCAGTACAGCGGCCTCCAGAGGAAGGGCGAGAACTGGAAGAGGTCGATGTTGTTGGAGACGGGGCCGCTCACGAAGGGGAAGATGTAGGTCGCCACCGTTCCCGGCGGGAGCGCGAACGTGGCCGTGCCTCCGCGGTGCGTGGTGCTGGAGTTCGACGGCGTTGATGAGGCGCAGCCGGCGACCACCAGGGCGGAGAGGGCGGCCACGGCAGCAAGCAGTCTCTTCACAACTTCACCTCGCGATTTCGATTGGGGGATGGGATCGGTGCCGAAGGCCAGCCGCAAGCCCAGACCCAGGCGGGCCAAGAGATTGCGTGTTGTGGATTGTCGACATTGATCGGAGTCTACGGACGGTGGTTGGGGTTGTCAAGGGGAGGTCCGACCGCGGGTAAGGCCCGCCTGACGGCGGCGTGGCTCCCGGGCCAGCTCCGCCCCCGCCAGGTGGTGCGACGCCCGAGGGCTGCCCCCCTTGCCGGGGGCCCGACCTCCAAGCGACACTCACGCGGGGTATCGGAAGGCCAGGGCCGCGGCCGTCATCCCGGCACCCGTCCGGTGGGGGGAGCAACCTCCCCCTCAAGCCCAGTTGGGTACCGGGGCTTATTCCGCCGCGGAGATCGCCAAGCGCGGCAACCGCTTGGCTCCCCGGGGCCGAGGGCGCCATGTCGGCCGCCAGCGGACGTTGACGGCCATCCGATACGCCACTACGGTGTTGCCTGAAACCGCCAAGAGTCGGGAGGGCTGATGATGGATGCGGGGATCCGCGACCTGGTGCGGGAACGGTACGCGGACGCAGCAAGGCAGTTCGCATCCAAGGCAGGCGGCTGCTGCGGGCCGGGAGGGCTGGAGTGCTGCGGCGGGGCGGAGGCAGCCTTCGGCGCTGACCTCTACCGAGCGGACCCTGATGTCGACCTGACGGATCCGGCGGTCAGCGCCTCGCTGGGTTGCGGAGTTCCCACCGCGGTCGCCGAGCTGCGGCCCGGCGAGACGGTGCTCGACCTGGGCTCGGGGGCCGGCGCGGACGTGCTGATCTCAGCCCGCCGGGTCGGTCCGACGGGCCGAGCAATCGGGCTGGACATGACCACAGAGATGCTGGAGCTGGCCCGGGCCAACGCCCGGCGGGCCGGTGTCGACAACGCCGAGTTCCTGGAGGGATACCTGGAGGAGATCCCGCTTGAGGACGGCAGCGTGGACGTGGTCATCTCCAACTGCGTCATCAACCTGGCCGTCGACAAGCGCGCGGTCCTGGCCGAGGCCACGAGGGTCCTTCGACCCGGGGGTCGCTTCGCCATCTCCGATGTGGTGGCAGATCCAGATTTGGACGAGGCGACCAGGCAGGACATGGCCCTCTGGACGGGGTGCGTGGCCGGGGCGCTCACCGAGTCCGAATACCGGGAGGCCCTGGAGGCTGCGGGCCTGGTGGAGGTGGAGATCCTTCCGAGCCACCGGGTACATGCCAGGGCGATGGCGGCGCTCATCCGTGCCCGACGCCCCGGCGCCGGCTGAGCCCCGATCCGGAGAGGTCACTGCGGGCGGCGATCCATCGGTCACAATGGGCCCGTCCCATGGCCGCCATCCTCACCCTGCTCACCGACTTCGGGACCGACTCCGGGTACGGTGGCGCCATGCTGGGTGCGATCATCCGGGCCGCTCCCGGGCTCAGAGTCGAGGTAATCACCCACGGCGTCCCGCCGACGGACATCGGCGCTGGAGCCTATTGGCTCTCGGCCTGTGCCCCGGCCTTTCCCGAAGGGACTGTCCACTGCGCGGTGGTGGACCCCGGAGTGGGGAGTGAGCGTCCTCTGGTAGGCGCGGCGGTGGACGGCCAGCTGGTGGTTGCGCCGGACAACGGCCTCCTGCATTTCCTCTGGCAGCGAGGGAAGGAGCGGGCCGCCTTTCGGATCGCCACCGAGCCGCATCTGCCGGCGCAGCTCAGCGGCACCTTCCACGGGAGGGACCTGATAGGTCCACTGGCGGCCCGGATCGCCACCGGAGAGCTGGCTCTGGAGAGGCTCGGCCCCCGGGTACCCAGCCCGGCGCTACTTCCCGGACTCCTGCCCCAGGGAGACGCCGAGGGCACCTGGGCCCCCGTGGTCCTGGTGGACCACTTCGGCAACGTCATCCTGGCCGTGGCCCGGACGCCCTGGTACGCGCCCCAGCCGGCGTCGGTTACGGCCCCCGGGGGACGGGAGATCCGCCAGGTGGTGCGCAGCTACCACCAGATCGAGTCTGGGCTGGCCATCCTCTGGAACAGCGCCGACCACCTGGAGATCGCCGGGAACCGGGTGAACGCGGCCCGGGAACTGGGGCTCCGCCCCGGGGACAGGGTCCGGGTCACCTGGGCGGCAGATCCCACCCAGGGACGTACGGTCGTCGCCGGAGTGGCGGTTCGGTGACCACGGGAGCGACTCGAGAGCAGGCTCGGGAGCTGGACGGCGCGGCCGTCGCCCTGGGCGTGCCAGTGGAGATGCTCATGGCGCTAGCCGGGTACCAGGTGGCGGTCCTCGCCCGCCGGCTGGCTCTGGAGGTGGCCGGACCCGGTGCCCTGGTAGCGGTGGTGGCGGGGAGGGGAAACAACGGGGGGGATGCCCTGGTCTGTGCCCGCCACCTCATGGACTGGGGCCTACCAACCCGAGTCCTGATCCCGGTCCCCCTGGAGGAGCTGGGGGGAACGGCCGGCCTGGCTCGGGCGGCCCAAGGTGCCGGAGGGGAACTCCTGGTGCTGGGAGACGGGCGGGGACAGAGCGCTGAGCGAGCGATCTCCGGCGCCAGCCTGGTGGTGGACGGACTGCTGGGCACGGGGTCCCGAGGGGCTCCCCGGGAGCCCATGGCGGCGGTGATCAGCCGCGTGAACCGCAGTTCGGCCGAGGTCCTCTCGGTGGACCTCCCCTCCGGGCTCGACGCCGACACGGGCGAGGTCCTGGGCGAGTGCATCCGGGCGCACCACACGCTCATGCTGGGCATGGCCAAGGCCGGCTGCCTCGTACCGGGGGCGCGGCACTGGGTCGGCCGAGGCTGGCTCGCGGACATCGGCATCCCCCGGGAGGCGTACGTCCAGGTCGGCCTGCCGGTGCCTGGATGGCGCGCACCGGAACCGCTGGAGCTGGACCTGGGCTCGTGAGGTTCCCGCTCGGTACTCCGAAGTGGGCGGAGAGACCGGCCCTGGGGAGTGCCGTCTAATGTCCCTGGCGAGGCTGGTGGCCTTCGCCGCGGCGGCGGCGGTGCTGGCGGCCGCTCCCGGCCCCAGCGTGGTTTTCGTGGTGTCCCGGACCCTGGTCAAGGGTCGGCGGGCTGGTTTGGGAGCGGCGGTGGGCGACAACTGCGGCAAGCTGCTCCAGCTTCTGGCGGTGGCTGCGGGTGCCGGTCTGATCCTGGAACAGTCGGTGGTGGTCTTCGAGGCCGTGAAGCTGGTTGGGGCGGCGTACCTCGTCTATCTCGGGACCCAGAGCATCCGCCATCGCCGGCAGCTGGGCGCGGTGCTGGGGTCCCCACCGACGCACCTCCGGGACGAACGGGACGTGTGGGAGGGTCTCGTGGTGGGCGCCTCCAATCCCAAGGGTGCCCTGATCATGACCGCGGTCCTGCCCCAGTTCGTCGACCCCGCAGCCGGAGCCGTTGGCCTCCAGGTTCTGGCGCTGGGTGGCATCTTCCTGGCCCTCACCCTGGCGGCCGACTGCGCCTGGGCGGTGGGTGCCAGCGCCGCCCGGGCCAGCCTCTCCAGGTCCCCCCGGCGGCTGTCCGCCGTGGGTGCGGCCTCGGGAACGGCGCTGATCGGCCTGGGAGTGGCGGTGGCGGTCTCGGGCCGCAGCGGCTGACCCGCCGCTGCGGGAGCGCCCGTCAGCGAGGGCGGCGCCCCCGCCATACGCTGGCAGTGAGCAGGAGGAGCAGGGCCACTGGGAGGAGGACGGCGCCAATCGGCACGCTGGCAGCCGCCAGCCCCCAGGCAGCGACCACAACGAGTGCGACCCCGACCGCCAGCTCCGGGGTGTCGCCCACGATGAACTCCCACCAGAACCGTCCGAAGGCGGAGAGCAAACGGCCCGCGGTCACGCCATCGCCTTGGGGCGGACCGTCTGCCGGCCCAGGTACGCTACCAGCCCCCAGGTGGAAGCTGCGTAGAGCGCCAGCAGGCCGAGGAGGAAGAGATCGGCGCCCGGCCAGCTGACCCCCACCCCCTCACCGGCCCAGAAGGTGCCGAAGGTCACCAGCATGAGCCCGACACCCAGCTTGAGGGCGTTCTCCGGGACCTCGGAGAGTTGGCGCGCCACCAGCGCCCCCACCACCCCGACCACCAGGATTGCTGCCCCCGCCCCCAACGCCGCCACCTCCAGCCGGCCCGAGCTCAGGCCCAGGGTGAGGACGATCATGACCACCTCCGTCCCCTCCAGGAGCACCCCTTTGAAGGCGATCACGAACCCTGCGCCGTCTCTCCCCTT
>JAJYXT010000011.1 GCA_021801645.1 bacterium | reverse complement strand
GTCCCCGCTGACCACGGGCATCACCTTCAGCCCGTGGGCCAAGGCAAACGCGTGGTCGCGGGCGTCGTGGGCGGGCACGGCCATGATCGCCCCCTCGCCATACCCGGAGAGCACATACTCCGCGGCATAGATCGGAAGCTCCTCCCCGGTGAGCGGATGGCGCGCCATCCTCCCCAGGGATATGCCGCGAGTGCTCCCCTCGGACTCCCGCACCCCGGCGATCCGCCGGCGGGCGGCCTCCGCCACGAACTTGGCCACCACCGCCCGCCGCTCGGGGCTGGCCAGCTCCATGGTCCGGGGATGGTCTGGGGCGACCACCATGAAGGTGGCCCCGAAGATGGTGTCGGCGCGGGTGGTGAAGACGCGCAGCGGTTCGGCGCCGTCGATGGGGAAGTCCAGGAGCGCCCCCTCGCTGCGCCCAATCCAGTGGCGCTGCAGAAGCTTGGTGCTCTCGGACCAGTCCAGGCGGTCCAGATTGCCCAGCAGCCGCTCGGCGTAGTTGGAGGTGCGCAGGAACCACTGCTCCAGCTCGCGCTCGACAACTGCCGCGCCGCATCGCTCACAGGTGCCATCGGCCATCACCTGTTCGTCGGCCAGCACCGTGAGGTCGCGGGGGCACCACTTGACGTTGCGCCGGGCGCGGTAGGCGAGCCCCCCCTTCCAGAGCGTCACGAACAGCCACTGGGTCCACCGGTAGTAGGCGGGATCGGTGGTCTCGACCGTGCGGCTCCAGTCGAACTGGGCCCCCAGCCGGTGGAGCTGGCGTCGGAAGTTGCGGATGTTCGCCGCCACCAGCTCGGTGGGGTGGCGGTTGACCTGGAGGGCGAAGTTCTCGCTGTGAATGCCAAAGGCGTCAAAGCCTATGGGTTCGAAGACGTCCCGGCCCTGCATCCGCTGGAAGCGGCCGTGGGTGTCGGCTCCGGTGAAGGCGTACATGTTCCCCACGTGCAAGCCCTCGGCGGAGGGGTACGGGAACATCATGAGATTGAAGTACGGCCGGGGAGCAGCGCCGAGATCGGGCCGATTGAGCCCGGTCTCCTCCCAGCGCCGCTGCCACTTGGCCTCTATCGCCTGGTGGTCATACTCGGGCGGCATCGGCGGGAGTTCATGATACTGACGCCGGGGCCCTGTGAGCGCTCCCATATACTCCGCCGGATGGCCACTGGCAGCGATCTGGGCGGGTCGAACCAGGGGGCGGCGGTGAAAAGTCCTGCCTCCAAAGCACCCCCCGGCACCAGGAAGCGGCCCCGGGTACGGGCCCGGGTGGGACGCGCGCAGCGCCGACCATTCGTTCTCCGCCGCCCCGGCACCACCGGTCTGATCCTCTTCGCCATCGCGGCCCTCGCCGTGCTGGCGGTGGGGATCCTGGCCGCGTCCCTCACCATCTTCGCCCCGCCGGCTCCCTCCAACCAGGGGGTGGGCTCGGGGTCCACTCCCACGCCGGCCAGCTCGGGGCTGGTGGGCCACCCCATAGACGGAACGCTGCTGGCGGTGTCGGTTGCCGCGGGCACGGTGGCCATCCAGCCGTCCTCAGGCACTGCTGTGGAGGCGACCGTCACCGCCCAGTCGAAGATCACCCGCGGGGGAGTGGCGGTGCCGCTAGCCAACCTCATCCCCGGGGAGGCGGTCGTTGTCACCTTCGCCTCCGGCCCGGCGGGCACCCTCGTGGTGGTTCAGCTGCAGGACATAATCTCGCTCCCCACCAACACCCCCAGCCCCACGTTCACTCCCACCCCAACCCCGTCCATTAAGCCGGGTCCCAGCCCGTCACCGACCGCCTCGCCGGGCTCTCCTCCCTCGCCGCCTGGTCCCCCCGGCTGAGTCCCCTCAGTTGGGGGCGCGCTGGGGGATGACGATCCCCCTCCGAGCGAGGATCCGGAGCGGCGCCGACTCCGCCACCCGAAGGGCGGCCTCCACCTCGAGGCCACTTCCTTCCAGGAGGTTCTGGGCGCGCTGAGCCGTGAGCAGGGCCTCGGGGCGGTGGGCATCCGAGTCCAGCACCAGGTGGGTGCCCAGATTGACCGCCACCTTGGCGACATGGCCGTTGGTGAGCCCGTGCAGCCCGGCCGCACTGATCTCCAGATGGATGCCGTTCTCGCGGGCCGCCTCGGCCGCCTGGTTGGAGATCAGGCCGGGATGCCCCAGGATGTCGACGTCCGGGCAGCGGGCGGCCGCCAGGTTCAGCCCGGGCTGGGGGAAGTCGCCCAGGGTCTCGCCGTGGACTACCACCAACAGGGCCCCCAGGGATCGCGCCCGGGCGGCCACCGCCGCGACCCGTTCCGGAGCCACTCTGGTCACCTCAACGGCGGGGATGGCGGGGAGGTCAAGCTCCCTCTCGACCTCCAGGCAGGCGGCCACGATCTCGGGCACCCGCCTCTCCACACTGGCCTCGTCGACATGATCGCTGCAGACGTAGGCGCCGTACCCGTTCTCCAGGCAGCGGCGGGCCATGACCAGAGGAGCGGCGTGGCCGTCGGAGATGGTGGTGTGGGTGTGGAAGTCGAAGAGGGGCACAGCTCCAGCTTAGGGGAAGGAGCATGCCCCGATCCGTCTCAGCCTTCGGCGGCCGGACTCCGCTGGGAGGCGGCCAGGGCCAGAATGACCCCGTCCCGGAGCCCGCGCTCTGTGACCGTCGCGGCCGCCGCGCCGTACCGCTCCATGAGGGCACGCACGATCACCACGCCCCCGGACATGAGGCGGGCCCGCCGCTCGCTGAGCCCTGACCGTGCCGCCAGCTCCACGCTGGAGAGCTCACGTGTGAGCAGCGAGGCGCGGGTCAGCTCCAGCCGGCTGACCTCCGTCCACCCCTCGCCCTTCTCATCGAAGAGCCGCAAGGGACCCGAGTCCGCCGCCGCGGGGCGTCGGCCCAGGAGCACCGGCAGATTGGCGGCCGTCCCCCCGGTCGCCAGCAGTGCCCTCGGCCTGTCGGGCTGAGGCGCCGACTCGAGCGCCATCGACGCCAGCGCCTCGGCGTCGGCCAGCTGGCGCGGCGAGGGCGGGTCGTCGGCGGAGACGGCCCGCAGGAGTTGTGCTGAGCCCAGGCGGACGCTGGTGGCGAGCCGCGGCCTGGTCCCCTCGCCCACCACGACCTCGGTGCTTCCACCCCCGATGTCCGCCACCAGGGCCGGTGACTTGGGGGATACCCGGTAGGCGGTGGCGCCGAGGTAGCTGAGGCGGGCCTCAGCCTCTCCGGTCAAGACCCGCAGGCTTGCCCCGGACGTCTCCCGGACAGCCCGCACGAGGTCCCCGGCGTCAGGGGCCAATCGGGCGAACTCGGTGGCCACCATCCGCACCTCCTCAGCCCCGTCCTCGCGGGCCAGCTGGAGCATGGTCGAGACGGTGTCAGCGACCCGCTCGATGAGCTCTGGCCCCAACCGCCCCTGGCGCTCGACCTCCGCGCCCAACCCGGCCATCACCACGGCGTGGCGGCGGTCGGTGAGCCCGGTGTCTGAGGGGCTGGCGACCAGGAGATGGATCGTGTTGGAGCCCACATCGAGCGCCGCCAGCCGCGGACTCAGGGGGCGTCGTCCTCGTCTTCGGTGGGCTCTAGGCGGACCAGCACCTGGCCCTTGGAGTTGACCCGGACGTCGAAGTGGCGGACGTAGACCGCATCCGACACCGGGGAGATGCCGGTGCGGACGTCGTAGGGCTCGCCGTCCAGGGGGCAGGTGACCACATGGCCCCGGAGCTGGCCCTCCCCGATCGAGCCGCCGCTGGCGCAGGCATTCTCCAGGGCGTGGAACACCCCGTCGACGTTGAAGAGCGCGATCTCCACGCCGTCGAGGTCCATCACCCGGCCCGTGCCGGGGGGCACGTCGCTCACGCTGCAAACCGGCGCAAAGTCAGCCAACGCCCGGATTATGCCGAATCCGGACCCTCGGGCACCGGACTCCGGCCCATTCCGGCGCGAGGAGGGCCCGGACTGCCATCATCTGGGCATGACCGATGCCGAACTTACCGTCCTGGTGCGCGGGTCAGTCGAGGCCGGACCGGGGAGTGACAGCCTGCTGGCCATCCAGCCCCGTCCCGGCGAGGTGGTGGTCCAGGCGCATCCCAGCTCCAACTACGTGGCCGTTCTGACCCCAGCCCTGCGCCGCCGCATCGAGGCCGCCCTCCGTGAGTGGCTCCCTGAACTTCGAGAGGTCAGGTTTGACCCCCACCACTGAGGGCCAGGATGAGCTGCTCGGGCCGGTCGAGGTCGGCCGCATCCTGGGGGTGAAGCCCCAGGTCGTGGTGAATTGGATTCGCGAGGGGAGGGCCCACCCCAGCGCGGTGGACGGAATCGGCCGCAACCGGTTCACAGCCGAGGACGTGGTCCGTCTGCGCGCCGGACTAGGCCAGCGAAGGACCCGCTCCACGAGAGCCAGCTCGGTACGAGATGAACCAGAGGAGGGAGGTAATGCAGGCCAAGGCGGTTGAGACTGAAGTCGGAAAGCTGAGGGCGGATGCGCTCCTGGTCACGCTCTTCCAGGACGAGCCCCTGGGGCCTTCAGCCCAGCTTCTGGACCGGGCGCTGGATGGGCTGCTGTCCTCGATGCTGGCCAGTGGGGAGCTGAACGGGAAGCTCCCCGAGCGACGTCTGGTGCCGACCATGGGCCGGGCGGCGGCACCGCGGCTCATGCTGCTGGGCCTCGGCCATCGAGACCTCCTGGACGGCTACCGCCTCCGCAACGCCCTGCAATTCGCGGTCCGGGACCTGAGGAACTTCTGCCGCACCCTGGCGGTGATCGTTGAACCCTCCCTGGCCGAGGTGCTGGCGGTACCGGCCACCGGCCAGGCGCCTCAGGCGCCGGCGCGCGCCATCGCCGAGGGAGTTGCCCTGGGGAACTACCGGCTGGGTGAGCTGAAGGCCGCCGAGGGAAAGGGGGCCATTGAGGAGCTGCAGCTGGTTGGCCTGGGGCAGGGCTCCGACCTGGCGGCCGCGCTCACCGCCGGGGTCCGCCTGGCAGAGGCGACCAACGCCGCCCGGGTGCTGCAGTGGCGTCCCGCCAATCGCCTAACTCCCGCGGACTTCATCGCCGAGGCTGAGCTGGTGGCCAAGCAGCGGAACCTCAGCCTCAGGGTGCTGGAGCGGCCGGAGATGGAGAAGCTGGGGATGGGGGCCCTTCTGGCGGTCGCCCAGGGGTCGCATCAGCCGCCCAAGCTCATGGTCATGCGCTACCGGCCCCGCTCCTCGGACGGCTCGGGGAGGGTCCTGGCCCTGGTGGGCAAGGGCATCACCTTCGACTCCGGTGGCATCTCCCTGAAGCCCAACCCCGGCATGGCCGCGATGAAGTCGGACATGAGCGGCGCGGCGGCGGTCCTCCAGGCGATGGGCGTGATCGCCCGCACCGAACCACACATCGAGGTCCTCGGTCTGGCGCCGCTCACGGAGAACATGCCCGGCGGCGGCGCGGTCAAGCCTGGGGACGTGGTCAGGGCGATGAACGGGACCACCATCGAGATCAACAACACGGACGCCGAGGGGCGCCTGGTGCTGGCGGATGCGCTCTCCTACGCGGTGAGTCAGGGGGCGACGCACCTGGTGGACGTGGCCACCCTCACGGGGGCGGTGTCGGTGGCCCTGGGTCACCCCGTGACGGCCGCCATGGCCAGTAGCCCAGAACTGCTGGCCGCGGTGCAGGCAGCGGCCCGGGAGGCGGGGGAGAGGGTGTGGGAGCTACCCCTCTACCCCGAGCACGACGTCGCCCTGACCTGCGAGATAGCCGACATGCGCAACACCTCGGGGACGCCCGCGGCTGGAACCATCAACGGTGCTGTGTTCCTGCGCCCGTTCGCGGCCGGACGCCCGTTCGTCCACCTGGACATCGCCGCCGCGTCCTACCACTTCGAGCCCCTGCTCAAGAAGGTGGTTCCGGATGGGCCCACGGGGGTCATGACCCGGACCCTGGCCCACCTGCCCTTCCACCTCGGCTAGGGCTTTCGGAACCGGGCCTCCCCCTCTCCGGGCACACGTTCGATTCGGCCCTCGGCCTCCAACTTGATGCAGTGGGCGAGGAGGGTCTGCGCGGCGTATTCCAGCACCTCGGGCGGGTAGCCGTGATAGATCCCGGCCACCAGCTGCGAGGGCGCCACGGGGTTCGGGCCAAAGGCCTCCAGCACCTGGCTCTCTCGCTCCAGACGGTGCGCGATCAACACCTCCACCGCCTCTCTTGGCTTCGAGATCGGCTCGCCGTGACCCGGCAGGAGCCAGTCGGCCTCCAGGTCGCGCACCCGAGCCAGCGAGATGAGGTAGGCGGCCATGTCGCCTTCAGGGGGCCAGATGACACTGGTGGTGCCCGAGAGGACGTGATCGCCGCTGAACAGGATGTGCTCGCGCGGAGCGAAGAGGCAGAGGTGGTCCTGCGAGTGGCCGGGAGTGTGGACCACCTCCAGCCAGCTCTCACCGGCAAGGAGGCGGTCACCGTCCTCCAGGGGCAGCTCGCCGGCCCGCTCGGCGCGGCGGTGGTAGAGGGCCAGAGGTGCCCCCAGCATCTCCGCCAACCGGTCAGCCCCCTCCCGGTGGTCCGGGTGGTGGTGGGTGCACACCACCATCCCAGCTCCGCCCCGAAGCCTGGCTGCCCGGGCCACGGCGTCCAGGTGCTGCTGGTCCAGTGGACCAGGATCGATCACCAGGACCTCCCCTCTCCCGAAGAGCCAGGTGTTGGTGCCCGGACCGGTGAGGGGACCGGGGTTGGGGGCCAAGATCCGCTCCACCTCGGAGGGCAGCTGGCTCAAGGCGCCTCCAGGCGGGAGCGGTCCAGTCCGGGGTAACGCCTCGAGGTGACCTGGTCGAGGCGCGGCCTCCGGGTGACCACCCTGCGAGCCCGGGCTGCGTCCAGGGTCCCCTTCACGCCGCGGCCCGCTGCCAGCAATTGGAGCACCGCCCTGGTTGGCGGAAGGAGCTGCCACTCTCCCCGACGTCCGCGGCCCAGCGCCTCGGCCGGGTCGGTCCATCGCCAGCTCCCGCTCTCCCCCAGGGGGTCGGCCCGAGGCTCCTGCGCCGGTGGCAACGGAGCCAGGAAGAAGCGGGCATCGAAGCGCCGGGAGAACCCCTCCGGGGTCACCCAGCGGGCGACGAACACCAGTGACTCCAGGGCCGGTCGCACGCCGAGGCGCAGGCACAGGTCGAGGAACCCTTCGCCGCCACCCTGGCGCCAGCGAGCGCGTTCCGCCTCCAGCTCTTCGGCTCGGCCCACAAACGAGCCCAGCAGGACCCCGCACTCCTCAAAGGTCTCACGCATCGCCGCCACCCGGAACTCCAGCCCCGCCCGGCGGTCCGGCCGGCCTCCCACCTCAGGGTCCCAGAACTCCCACCACCGGGGGTCCCGGTCGCCTGGATCGAGGCTGCCCCCGGGGAAGACCTGGGCGCGGGGGGCGAAGTGGGCGTGGTCCGCCCGCTCCAGCAGGAGTACCTCAGGTGGCCCTTCCGGCTGATACCCATCTCGGATGAGCGCTACGGTGGCCGCGTCCCGCGGCCCTCCCGACTCGGCGGTCAAAGACCGGCCGGCCCCCGCTCGGAGAAGCTGAGAATCTGGCGCGGGTGCACCAGGGCGAACGGCCGTTGGATCGAGACCCGCTCATGGGTGAGCGCCGGGAGCCAGACGGCATTCAGGTTGCGCACGGGAAGGAAGTCGTCCACACTCCGCTCCAGCGTCTCGCGAAGGCTGAGCCGGGGCTCGAGGAAGACCTCGCAGACCAAAGAGAAAGTGTCGATGGTGAGCGCCACCTGGTGGGCCACCTTCTGCTCCAACAGCGCCCGCCGGCCCCCGGTGTCCGCCAGGGATTCGCCGACCGGCGCCAGCATCAGGATGGAGCGCTTGGCAACCATTGCCGACTCCTCCACGGTGCTGATCACCGGGTAGGTGCTGGCCAGCGGCTCAAGGGTCAGCTGCCGGATCTCCAGGTACTCCGTCATCCGGTTGACGACGTCGGTCAGCCGCAGCGGAGCCACGACCTCGATGTCCCCGGTCAGCTTGAGGAAGGAGCTGAAGAGCTCGATCCGCTCCCAGTTCTCCACGAGGCCGCAGTATACGGGAGTGAACCTGACTTCAGGCCCCGCTCACGGGCGAATGCCTGGCAGGGCGCCAGCCTGGGGCTCCGCGCAGGCGCTCGGGCAGGAGCTGGCGTCGAGACGGGTGCCCTGGCGGGTGCGACTGCTGGCCCAGGTGGGCAGTACCCAGGACCTCATCCTGGCCGCGGCTCGGCAGGGCGAGCCCGAGGGGCTCTGCTTGCTTGCGGACCAACAGGTTCACGGCCGGGGCCGGGCGGGCCGGAGCTGGCAGGCGCCGCCCGGGACCGCGCTGATGCTCTCTCTGCTCCTGCGCCCGGCAGGCTCCCATCCGATCGCCTCCCTCCCACTCGTGGTCGGGCTGGCGATCGCCCGGGGGATCGAGGCGGCCGGAGGCCCCCAGGTGGGGCTGAAGTGGCCCAACGACTGCCTGATCGGGGGGCGCAAGGTGGCGGGGGTCCTGGTCGAGTCCCTGTGGACGGAGGAGGGTCAGGCGGTGGCCGTGGGGGTGGGGTGCAACCTGTTCTGGGACGGCTTCCTCATCGATGAGGCCCTGGCGCAGGGGGCGACCGCCCTGGACCGCGAGGGGTGGCGCGGGAGCGGGTCCAGCCTGGCCGCAGAGGTGCTGGCCTCCCTGAACGACCACTACCGCAGCTGGAGCGAACTGGGCTTTCCGGCGCTTCGCCCGTCGTGGTTGGCGCGGGCCGAGTGGATCGGCGAGGTGGTTCAGGTGGGGAGCGGGACGGCACCCGTCGTGGGCCGGATGGACGGGGTGGACGACGAGGGGCGCCTGCTCATATCCGGCCCCGACGGTCCAGTGGCGATCGCGGCCGGAGACCTCTCACCCGGACCCAACTCATCGGTGCGCCCGGCACGCCGGCGCGGCTGATTCCCGGCTCCGCCAGCCCCACGTGACGGCGAGGTGGCGGGCTGGACTATTGCAGGGTCATCGTCCCGGAGATGGTGGCGAAGTAGGTTATGCAGTCCCCGAAAAGGTCGTAGCTGTAGTGGGTGAGGGTTACGGAGAACTCATACGAGCTATGGAGTTGGCTGAAGTTCACTACGTCCGCGACTGAAAAGTACTGTCTTGAGGGGCATGAGGGGGTGCCGCCGACATTCTGCTCAAAGACGATGCCTCGGTTGCTGCTGTCACTTCCCGAGTCCGCGTACTCGAACTCGCCCGTGACCGCTTTCCCGCTAGTCAGGTAGACGGTAACGCTGCTCATGGGGGTCCCCGAGTTGCAAGGACTAACAGTTATTGACGACGCTTCCCTAGTGCCACAGACGGCAGTCACAGATCCTGTGCCCTGCTCGTTCAGCGTCTGGTGGATGACCTTGGCGTAGAAGTAGCCACCGGCGAGCGCGGTCCCCTTGCCAAGGGAGCCCACGAACTGCCCTTGGGTAGGGGTGGCCGCGACCTCAAAGCCCGAGACCGAGGAGACCTTGGCCGGCTGGGTGTCGGCAACTACCGCGGCACTGCTGGCCAACACGGCCGCCATCGCCACGCTCGCCCAGATCGCCCAGCGCCATCGGGCATCCATCCCACACCTCCTGTGGTCCAGCTTCTCCGGCGGCCCGAGGTGGAACGGCGTTGGCTTGGGCCTTCGGCCCGACGTCGGCCGGAGCTTAGCACCACCGGGTTCCAGCGTCAATACAAGCGCTGGCGGCACCGAAACCCGGGCCGATTTGTTGGCCGAATCCCTTGGTCTGGTGGGCACGGGCCTGCCCGTGGCCGACCGGCACTCGACAGCGCCCCACCGCAGATACCCCGTGGCTGAACCGCGTCTGCGCCGGGGAGGCCGAGCGCCGCCTGCTCGGCGTCTCCGACGGGTCTACCTCTGGGACGCCGGCCGCCGCTTCCTTCAGCAGGAATACAGTGGAACCGTGTACTGCGTTCCCTGCGCACACGGGGCAAGGGTGCGCCTTCCGCGGAGGCGGGCGGGCCTAAGTCGGCGAGGGTCCGCACTCGGGAACACTCGCTTTGCGCCGAGCTGGACCGGACGGCTGAGCTCCTCCTTACCGATCCCGCGGCTTGCCGCCGTCGGGGCCGTCCCGACCGGTCCCCTGACTCCGAAAGGTGCGCGCCGCTCGGCTGGGCCACAAGCCCGCTACCGGGGGAAGTCATGACCGGACCCGGCAGGCCCCCCCGGACTGTCTCCGCACTGCCGCGGCTGGGGGGCGGAGGACCACCTTCAGGCCCAACACCGTGATGTCCGGCCGCGGCCGTATTTGGGCCCGGAGGCCGTGGCGAGAGCGAACCTCCGAAACTATTGCGGCGGCCGTGCTTGCCGCGGGTGCACTGCTGGCGGGGTGCGCCGCCGGCACCGGCGGGGCAAGCCCGACGACCCGGCCTCCAACGCCGATCCCCCCAAGCGCAACTCCGTCGCCATCCCCCTCGAACGGACCTGGGGGATGGAGTCTCACGCGCCTCGCCAGCGAGGTACTGGTGGTGCCGGCTCAGGCCGAGGACGTGTCCGCGGTGTCCGCGGAGGTTCAGATGGGGGTGGGTGGGATCATCCTCTACGGATCCTCAGGTCCCGAAGATCTGGCCCAGCAGCTGGCGGCGCTGGAGGCGCTCGCCCCGCCGGGGGAGGCACTCTCGGTTATGACCGATGAGGAGGGCGGATCCGTCCAGCGTCTCAGCAACCTGGTGGGGCCGCTGCCCTCAGCGCGACAGATGGCGGCCACCCTTTCCCCGCAGCAGATCCAGCAGTTGGGGCTCGCTGCGGGAGAGCGCCTGCGCGCTGCCGGCGTGACCGTGAACCTGGCTCCGGTTCTCGACCTGGACGGGGGCCCCGGGCCGAGCGCCACTGACCCGGACGGAACCCGGTCTTTCAGCACCAACGCGGCGACGGCCGCAGCTGACGGGATCGCTTTCGCCCAGGGGTTGATCGCGGCGGGTGTGACCCCCGTGGTCAAGCACTTCCCCGGGCTGGGCTCCTCCACCGGCAACACGGACGACGGGGCGGCCAGCACAATCCCCTATTCCCAGTTGAAGAGCGGCGGCCTCCTCCCCTTCGCGACGGCCGTGAGCCAGGGGCTGCCGGCGGTGATGGTCGCCAACGCCTCGGTCCCGGGGCTCACCGACCTTCCCGCCACCATCTCCAGCGCGGTTATCCAGGGCGTGCTCCGCCAGCAGCTCCACTTCCAGGGCCTGGTGATGACCGACTCTCTCTCCGCGGCGGCCCTGAGCGTGGCGGGGTACTCGGTTCCCCAGGCAGCGGTGGCGGCGCTCCGAGCCGGTGCCGACCTTCTGCTCTTCAACGCCACCTCCACTCAGGTTGGGGCTACGACCTCTGCCACCATAGGCGCCATCGTGGCCGCGGTTCAAACAGGCAGCCTGCCCCGGAGCGAGCTGTTGGCGGCGGTCTCGCAAGTGCTGGCGTTCAAGGGGCTGTCCCGGCCCCAGCCGGCGACCGCCGGCGGGCGGATGTTGGCTGCCGAATCTTCGGCTCCAGCTGCGGTTTCGCGGCCCCCGGCACCAGCGGGCTGCACCGCCACGTGGGCGCCCAAACTGGATGGTGGCTCGGAAATGCCGCCGACCGCTGCGCCGTACCCGGCGTGCCCGACCACGCCCCGCTGCCAGAGCGGCTCATCGCCGGGGGCGCGCTCTCGGCCGCCCGCGCGGGGCTGGTAGCGTTCGGCGGGTGACTTCGCGCACCAACCAGAGGGCGGGGCATTCAGAGTCCGCCGAGGCCCTCTGGGGGGGACTGGACGAGGCTTGGCGGGTGGCTTTCCCCCAGGCGTGGGAGGCATTCCGCGGTGGCAACATCGCGGTCGGAGCGTGTGTCACGGATGCGGCTGGAGCTGTGGTCCACGCGTCCCGCAACCGGGTTGCTGACGGCGATGGCCCGCGCGGAGAGGTCTTCGGCTCCACGCTGGCGCATGCCGAGGTCAATGTTCTGGCTCGCCTCCCCTTCGGCCTTGCTCGTGAGCTGGTCCTCACGACCACGCTGGAGCCTTGCCTGCAATGTTCGGCAGCCATCCGCCTCGGGCCCATATCCACGGTGCACTTCGCCGGGTCCGACCCGCTCTGGGCAGGTTGCCACGACTTCGGCCCGCTTTCCCCGCGAGAGGCTGAGCGCCGCGGAGCTGAGCTGATCGGCCCCAGGAGAGATGAACTGGGAGTATTCGGCGCCGTGATCGCGCGCTTTGGCCCCACGGCGCCAGGACAGAAGCGTTTCTCAGGACGCACGGGGAGCGAGACATCCTGGCTCTGGTTGAGCGTCTCAGGGAAGAGGCGATTAAGTCAAGGCTGGTGCAGATGGAGGTGGACGAAGCCCTGGGGTTCCTGTGGCCGCAGCTAACAGCGATCGCCCGGGCGTGAGCGGCCTGCCGCTGCCCACTTCCATGACCGCCGCCCGCCTCCGAGTACTCGGGGGCACGCATCGGTTTATTCAGTGAAGGTCGCCGTCCCTTAGCTCAGGAGCAGCGATGATGTCTGTCCGCACCGGCCCTCACGGGCTGCCCAGGATCCTCGGCTGGGGAGCCGCGATGGCCGGAGCCCTCGCCATCCTCACCGCCTCGCCGGCACTGGCGGCCCGGCCGAGCCATGGCGGCGGTGGGGGAGGTGGTGGGAGCTCGAGCACCACCGGAAACGATGTCTCCTATCCCCAGTGCGGCGGCAGTCTCCCCTCGGGACAGGCGTTCGGGATCGTGGGGGTGAACGACGGTCTGGCCAACACGCCCAACCCCTGCCTCGGCCCCTCGCCGAGCTACCCGAGCTACACCGAGAGCGAGCTCTACTGGGCGGTGGCCAGCTCCACCGGCACCACTTCACAGCCCAAAGCTGGCCTCTACGTCAACACGGCGGACCCGGGCAACGGCGTCTCCGACTGGCCGAGTAACAACGACGGTGGCGGCACTGACCCATACGGCTCTTGCGTGCCGTCGTCCGGCAATGAGCTCGTGGGCGTCAACTCAACTGCCTGCGCCTGGCAGTATGGGTACAACAAGGCGGCCCAGGATGCCGTCTGGCTGGCGCTTGCCGCCAACGCCACAAATGCCCAAGGTGCCAAGACCACAGTGCCCACCTCGCCGTCGGCCTATCCCTGGTGGCTGGACGTCGAAACCGCCAATAGCTGGCAGTCAGGCACTTCCGGCCTGCAGATGAATGTGGCCGACCTCCAGGGGATGGTGGCCGCCCTGTCAGCGGCGGGAGTCACCAAGGTGGGCGTCTACTCCACCTCCTACCAGTGGGACCAGGTCACTGGGGGCTCTAAGTACACAGCCGGCACCGCCCTCGTGGGGCTCCCAGACTGGATCCCGGGTGCGCGGAAACTCTCGGGAGCGGTTTCCAACTGCCAGCTGAGCTCCTTCACCGGCGGGGGGGTGGAGCTCACCCAGTGGTTCTCTAGGCCCTTCGACTCCGACTACGCCTGCTGACGCCGCTGGGGATCGCGTCTGATCGCTCTTGACGGCGCCCCGCGTCCCATCTACGATGCCCCTAAGTGAGGCGGAAGCCGGCCCTCGGCCGCAGCCACTGACAGCTGTATTCATCGCGGGGAGAACGCTTGCCCACCATCGCTGAGACCTCCAAGGAGATCTCCAAGCTCTACGAGGTCGACCAACTGAGCCGGCGGGAGAGAGACGCCCGCCGCAACAAGATCCTGTTCATCGACCGCCTGCTGAACGAGCTGGAGCAGCTCAACATCGCCGACGAGGTGGTGGTGCCCGCGCACCTCAGGGCCCAGTGCCGCCGGCTTCTCGGCCGAGAGAACCACCAGGTGGCCCGACTTCGCCCGGAGGACGTCACCATCGCCGAATGGATGGACGCCCTCTACGACGTCCAGGACGGCCTGATGTTCACCATCGGTGACGAGGACGAGTAGGCTTATCCCCTAGCCGCCCCCCCGCGGGGGCGAGGGCGACTTGCCGCCCCCATAGCTCAGTGGATAGAGCGCCGGCCTCCGGAGCCGGGTGCGCAGGTTCGAGTCCTGCTGGGGGTACGGCGGGCGTCGCGTTCGTCTCCGCTCCACCCGCTCCCGTCCCGCGATGGTTCTCCGACAGACATATCCGGACAGGACCAGCCGCCCGTCCGGATCGGTCCAGCTCCGGCTCCGCCGAAGTGCGACCCTCCGCTTATGCACTCACCGGCGCACTGGCGCTCTGCACGTCTGGCCCGCAAGGTGGCGGCCGCTGTGAGTCGGACGAGGACCGGGCGCGGTGACGCCCGCAGCCCCCGTCCGCTCCCGGGGCACACGTCAGTTCGCGGTTGCTACGATCGCGCGGGCGCGGGTCTCAGGCTGGGCTGCTCAAGGCCCCGGCAGCCCCTGTCCCAGGCCGGAGACTGCCATTCGATGCGGTGCGCCACTTGACCCGGCGAGGATTGCTGCTCTTTGCCGCCCTGGGGATCCTCTGGGGGATTCCCTACCTACTGATCCGGGTCTCGGTGGGGGCGGTGAGCCCCGCCACCTTGGTCTTCGCCCGCACCGCCATCGGGGCTTTGCTGCTGCTGCCGGTGGCGTTCTCCCGGGGCCAGATGTCGGCGGTCCTGCGGCGCTGGAGGTGGGTGCTCACCTACACGGCGATCGAGATCGCCCTCCCCTGGCTGATGCTCTCCACCGCCGAGCAGCGCATCACCAGCTCCCTCTCCGGCCTTCTGGTGGCAGCGGTGCCCCTGGTCGGAGCGGCGATCTCCCTTCGCGGGTCCCGGCAGGACCATCTGGGTCGCACCCAGCTGCTGGGGCTCCTGGTGGGAGTTCTGGGAGTGGCCCTGGTACTGGGATCGGACCTCGGGGGCCTCACGGCCGCGTCGGGAGCGGAGATGGCGGTGGTGGTGGTCTGCTACGCGACCGGTCCACAGATCATCGCCCGGCGCCTGGCCGACCTCCCGAGCCTCCAGGTCGTGGCCACCTCCCTGGCGGTCTGCGCGCTCGGGTACCTCCCCTTCGTCGTAGCTCTGCATCCCGCCCGGGTGCCGGCCCCGGGGCCTCTTGCCGCCATCCTCACCCTGGGAGTCGTCTGCACGGCCCTGGCGTTCCTGGTGATGTTTGCCCTGATCGCCGAGGTCGGAGCGGTGCGCGCCACAGTGGTCACCTACGTGAACCCGGCGGTGGCAGTGATCCTCGGGGTGTGGGTCCTGGGCGAGCCCTTCCACCTGGGGATGGGCGCCGGCTTTGCCCTGATTCTGGTGGGCTCCGCCTTCTCCACCCGGGTCTCCCGCCCCCGGCCACCGCTGGCATCCGCCAGGGCGGGCGCGGCCGGAGCATAGGGTCAGCCCCGATTGGCCAGCTCCACGATCGGATGCCACTCCGGGGGAGCCATCTCCAGGAAGCGAACCACAGCTGCCTGGTCCAGCCCGGCTCCCGCCAGGTCGGTGGGCAGGCCGAGCCCGGTGATCAATTGGCGGCATGCGGACACCACCTCCTCCGGGGCCTGCACCCCGAACGGCCCGCTCAGCAGCCCTACTCGGGATGGGTCGCGGTCCAACTGCCACTCCAGGGTTGCGGGCAGGAAGACGCATGAGGTGATCCCGTGCGGCACTTGGAAGGTGGCGCCCAGCAACCTTCCAAGCTGGTGGCTCGGGCCCATCGTGGACCCCGCGAGGCCCGTCGCCGCCCACCAGGCACCCAGCTGGGCGTCGTAGCGCGCGTCCAGATCCTCGGGATCCCTCCGGCAGCTGGGCAGCGCCGACATCAGCTTGGGGATCGCAGCTCGGACCAGGATCCCCGCCAGCGGGTCGCCCTCGGGCGCCCATTGAGTTTCCACCGCGTGGTCGAGAGCCCGGATCCCGGAGGAGAGCCAGAGCCTCTCCGGGGTGGCCAGGGTGACCTCTGGGTCCAGGAGCACGATCGCTGGCGCCGCCGCCGGGTCCTTCACCCCCCGCTTCAGCCGAGTCTCGTCCTCGGTGACCCCGGCGGTGGGGGTGAATTCCGCGCCCGACAGGGTGGTGGGCACCGCCACGTGGAGGATCCCAAGCGCGCCCCGCTGGTGCACGGCGGCCTTCACCCCGTCGATGACGCTCCCCCCGCCGAAGCTGACAACGCAGTCCGCGGAGGTCTGCTCCAGCAAATCCTGGAGCTGCGCGACGGCCGAGAGCGGAGTGTGCTCGCCGACGGCGCTGAAGGTGGCCAGGTGGTGACCCTCGAGCTCCGCCACCACTTGATCCGCCAAGGTGGTCTGCGCTCTCATGGTGGCGGAGGTGACCAGCACCACGCGGCTGCCGCCCCCGCGTGAGACCTCGGCGGCCAGCTCCTGGATGGCGCCCTGCCCGATGAGGACCCGGCGCGCGGGCGACGCCTGGTGGAGCTGCAAGTGGTGCTAGCTCTGGAGGAACTGGCCCAGGACGAAGGGCAGCACCCCGCCGTGGCGAAGGTAGGCGATCTCGGTCAGATTGTCCACCCGAGCCACCACCTCCACCTCGCGCCGCGAACCGTCCGCGGCCGTCACGACGAGCTTCAGGTGGGCGCTCGGAGCCAGCTCCCGGTCCAAGCCGTCCAGCGAGTACGACTCGCTGCCGTCCAGTCCCAACGAAGCGGCGGACTCCCCGGGCAGGAACTGGAGGGGCACCACGCCCATCCCGACCAGGTTGCTTCGGTGGATTCGCTCGAAGCTCTCGGCCAGGACGGCCCTGATCCCCAGGAGCCGGGTGCCCTTGGCGGCCCAGTCCCGGGAGCTGCCCGATCCGTACTCCTTGCCGCCGATGACCAGTAGCGGAACCCCCTCGGCCCGATACTGCTCCGCGGCCTCGAAGATGGTGGTCAGTTCGCCGTTGGGGAGATGCCGGGTGAAACCTCCCTCTCGATCGCCCGCCAGCCGGTTGCGCAGTCTGACGTTGGCGAAGGTGCCCCGGATCATCACCTCATGGTTCCCCCTGCGGGAGCCGTAGCTGTTGAAGTCCTGGGGCTTCACCCCGAGGCTCTGGAGGTAGAGCCCGGCCGGGCTGCTGGCGGGGATCGATCCCGCCGGCGAGATGTGGTCGGTGGTGATGGAGTCCCCCAGCAGGGCCAATACCCTGGCACCCCTGATGTCCGGGACCGGGGCGGCCGATGTCCTGGCGCCGTCGAAGAGCGGCACCTCTCGGATGTAGGTGGAGTCCTGGTCCCAGCGGAATACCGGGCCGGTGGGGCTGTCGAGCGCCCGCCACCGCTCATCGCCCTGGAAGATCCTTTCGTACTCACCGTGGAAGAACTCGGGCCGGACGGCGTCGGCCACGACGCTGGCCACCTCCTCCGCGGTGGGCCAGAGCTCCCTAAGGAACACCGGCCTTCCATCGCGGTCCAATCCCAAGGGCTCAGAGGTGAGGTCACGGCGCACGGTCCCGGCCAGGGCGAAGGCCACGACCAGCGGCGGGGAGGCGAGGTAAGCGGCCCGAACCTGGGGATGGATGCGGCCCTCGAAGTTGCGGTTGCCACTCAGCACGGCCGCCACGCTCAAATTGCGCTCGCTGACCTCGGCCGCCACCTCCTCCGGGAGGGGTCCGCTGTTGCCGATACAGGTGGTGCAGCCATAACCCACCACGTCGAACCCGACTCCCTCCAACTCCTGGAGAAGGCCGGCCCGGCGCAGGTAGTCGGTCACCACCCGGGACCCCGGGGCCATGCTGGTCTTGACGAAATCGGGAGGAGCGATCCCCCTCTCCCGCGCTTTCCGGGCCAGCAGGCCAGCGGCCACCATGACGCTGGGATTCGAGGTGTTGGTGCAGGAGGTGATGGCGGCGATCACCACCGCCCCATCCTCCAGCGCGGGCTGCCCGGGGGTGAAGGGCAGAGGGCTGGCCGGGGGGAAGGCCACCCGGAAGCTCTCGTCGATCTGTCCGAGCGGCACCCGATCTTGGGGGCGGCGTGGTCCGGCCACGCTGGGCTCGATCGAGCCCAGGTCGAGCTCCAATCGCTCGGTGAAGTCGGGGCTCGAGGCGCCAGTGAACCTGAAGAGTCCCTGCTCCTTGGTATAGCGCTCCACCAGCTCGACCTGCTCCGGACTCCGCCCGGTGGTCAGCAGGTACTCGAGAACCGCCTGGTCCACCGGGAAGAGCGAGGCGGTGGCGCCGTACTCCGGTGCCATGTTGGAGATGGTGGCCCGGTCCGCCACGGAGAGGTGGTCGAGCCCGTCCCCGGAGAACTCCACGAACTTGTTGACCACCCCGTGGGCCCGCAGCCACTGCGTGACCCTGAGCACCAGGTCGGTGGCGGTCACCCCCGCGGGCAGCTGCCCGATGAGACGCACACCCACGACCGTGGGCATGCCGAGCAGCATTGGCTGTCCCAGCATGGCGGCCTCGGCCTCGATCCCACCGACGCCCCATCCCAGGATCCCCAGAGCGTTGATCATGGTGGTGTGGGAGTCGGTACCCACCAGGGTGTCCGGAAGTGCCACCGGTCCGTCACCACGATCCTGGATGGTCACCACCCGGCCGAGGTACTCCAGGTTCACCTGGTGACAGATCCCCATCCCCGGAGGGACCACGCGGAAGCCCCGAAAGGCCTGCTGGGCCCACCGCAGCAACCGGTACCGCTCCTCGTTGCGCTGGTACTCCATGTCGATGTTGCGGTCGTAGGCCCGGGGACTTCCGAACGCGTCCACCTGGACCGAGTGATCGATCACCAGGTCGCAGTCGACCAAGGGGTCGATCCGTGCGGGATCCCCTCCCGCCGCCCCCACCGCAGAGCGCATGGAGGCGAGGTCGACCACGGCCGGAACACCGGTGAAGTCCTGCAGCAGCACCCTGGAGGGGAAGAAGGGCAGCTCCCCCTCAGACCCCGAGGCACCGGACCACCCGGCGAGCCGAAGAGCGTCCTCAGGGCTGGCGTGGGCGGTTCCCGCGTGGCGGAGGAGCATCTCCAGCCACACCCGCACCGTCATCGGCAGCTTCCCCGGGTCGGCCAGCCCCTGCTCCCTGAGGGCCGCCAGGCTGTAGTAGGTGGGTCCGCCCGGTCCCAGCTGCCGCCGAACCCCCAAGGGGTCGGTTGCCAAGCTCTGCACCATGCGATCTCCCCCGCGGTCCGCTGCCGACTCCAGCTCTCAATCTTAAGCCCCGACCGGCACCTTCCCGACGCCGCCGGGGACCGGGCCGCGGTTTGACAGTGAGATCGGACGGCGGGCATACTGCCTGCCTATCGGCGGTCGCCGCCCGGGCTGGGCCACCGCTGCGAGGTGCCGGCAGGAGGAGAGGTTGAGCTTGGTTCGCGCCGTCCGGCTGGGCAAGGCGGCCATCGCGCTCGGGGTGGTGACGCTGGCGGTGGCAGCCGCCCCCGTCCCGGTCCTGGCCGGCAACACCAACTTCCTCAACGGCGGCGGCCCCCCGGTGGACACCATCGACATGCTCTTCTGGGTCTTCGTGGCCTGCGCCAGCGTGATCCTGATCGGGGTGGGGGGTGCCATCCTCTACGCCGCCATCCGCTTCCGCAGGCGGGACCCCGAGGAGATGCCCCGGCAGATCCACGGCCACAACCGCTTGGAGCTGGCCTGGACGGTCGGGCCGCTGGTGCTGCTGGCCGCCCTCTTCGTGCTCAACGTGGTCAACGTGGGCTACCTGCGCCACGGGCCCAGCCCGGCCAGCGCCGCCGCCCGCCAGGAGATCCACATCAGGGTGATCGGCCGGCAGTTCTACTGGACCTTCGACTACCCGGGCGGCAAGAGCTCGCTGCGCACGCTGGTGATCCCGGTCAACACTCCAATTGAGCTCTCCACCGAATCCCTGGACGTGATCCATGGATTCTGGGTACCCAACCTAGGGGCCAAGATCGATGCCCTGCCCGGGATCGTCAACCACGCCTTCATCGAGGCCAACCGGACGGGGACGTTCGGAGGCCAGTGTTACGAGTTCTGCGGAGTGGGCCACGACCAGATGCTGATAACCGTGAAGGTGGTGTCCATGTCCCAGTACCAGAGTTACCTGCAGCACCTGCCGGCGTCAGCAGCCTGAGGGAGTCGAGTTAAACATGGCCGCAATCGACCTGCCGCTCAGCCGCCCCGCCTCCCGCCGCTACCAAGGGGTGTGGGACTGGATCACCACCACCGACCACAAGCGGATCGGCCTCCTATATCTCTACACCACCTTCTTCTTCTTCCTGGTCGGGGGCCTGATGGCCCTCCTCATCCGCACTCAGCTGGCCCAGCCCAACGGTGACCTGCTGACCGCCTCCCAGTACAACCAGCTTTTCACCATGCACGGGACCACGATGATCTTCCTGTTCGTGGTCCCGGTCTGGAGTGCCTTCGGCAACTACATGCTGCCGCTGATGCTGGGGGCCAAGGACATGGCCTTCCCCAGGATCAACGCCTTCGCCTACTGGCTGATCCCGCTCGGGGGGCTGGTCATGTACAGCGGCTTCTTCTTCGGAGGGAGCGCCGCCGACGGCTGGACCGGCTACGTGCCCCTGGCCGAGAAGCTGTACTCCCCCCAGGTGGGCCAGGACCTCTGGATCCTCGGGCTGCACATCGTCGGGATCGCCTCGGTCATGGGGGCGGTCAACTTCCTGGTCACCATCCACCGGATGCGCGCCCCGGGCATGACCTGGTTCCGGCTGCCGCTCTTCGTCTGGGCTATGGAGGTGACGTCCGCGCTGGTGCTGCTGGCCTCGCCCTTCCTGGCGGCGGCCCTGGCCATGGTCCTCCTGGACCGCCAGCTGGGGACCAACTTCTTCAACCCCAGCCACGGCGGGAACGTGATCCTCTACCAGCTGATCTTCTGGTTCTACTCCCACCCCGCGGTCTACATCATGATCCTGCCCGGGTTCGGCGTGATCTCCGAGATACTCCCGGTCTTCACCCGCAAGCCGATCTTCGGCTACCGGGCCATGGCCATGTCAATGGCCGCGATCGGGGTCCTGGGCTTCATGGTGTTCGCCCACCACATGTTCACGGTGGGCCTGCCGCTTCCGGTGCAGATCTTCTTCATGGCGGCCACCATGGTCATCGCGGTGCCCACAGGGGTCAAGATCTTCAACTGGCTGGGCACGCTCTGGGGCGGCTCCATCCGCTACACCGCGGCGATGCTCTTCGCTGTGGGCTTCCTTCTCATGTTCCTCATCGGGGGGCTGGACGGGGTCTTCCTCAGCTCGCTGGGGATCGACTACGAGCTCAACGGCACCTACTGGGTGGTGGCCCACATCCATTACGTCCTGGTGGGCGGCTCACTGTTCGCCCTCTTCGCTGCCCTCTACTACTGGTGGCCCAAGATGTTCGGCCGCTACCTCAACGAGAAGCTGGGGAAATGGCACTTCTGGCTGCTCCTCATCGGCTTCAACCTCACCTTCATGCCCATGCACTTCCTGGGGATCATGGGCATGCCGCGGCGGATCGCCACCTACTCCGCGGCTTCCGGCTGGGGGCCGCTCAACCTCCTGGAGACCATCGGCTCGTACGTGATTGCGGTGGCCATCCTGATCTTCCTGTACAACGCCGCCATCTCGCTCCACGGTCCCAAGACCGCCGTCAATGATCCCTGGGAGGGCAACACCTTGGAGTGGTACACAACCTCCCCGCCGCCTCCCCACAACTTTGACCGCGAGATCCCTGAGGTGGAGAGCAACCGTCCCCTGCGAGACTGGCGGCTGGCCGGCAAGGAGATCAACCCACCGGGCGCCGTCCTGCCGTGACCTCCCCCGGTCCGGCGGCCCCCGTGGGGCGCCGCCGGGTGCTTCCCGCGCTGGCCCTGGCCACCGCGGTGGTCACCTACTTCCTGATCATCCTGGGCAGCACCGTGAGGGTGACCGAATCCGGGATGGGCTGCCCGGGCTGGCCGCTGTGCTACGGGCAGCTGGGACCGATTGACCACTTTCACGCCCTGCTGGAGCAGTCCCACCGCTATGTGGTGACCCTGGTCACCGTGCTGGTGCTGCTCACCGCAGCCGCCGCCTGGCGCTGGGCCCGCCGCCAGCGCACCGTCCTCTACCCGGCGCTGGCGGCGGTGGTGGTCATCGCCATCCAGATCGTGCTGGGTGCGGTGACCGTGGTGACCCACAACGCCCCCGTCACCGTGGCCCTGCACCTGCTCATGGGGCTGCTGGTGCTCGCCGTCACCTGGGTGACCGCGGTCACCTCCCTGGTGGCGCTGCGCCCTGCCACGGGCCGCCGGCTGCACCCCCTGGGCTGGTGGACGCTGGGCGTGACCTTCGTGCTGCTGCTCTCGGGCTCCCTGGTGGTCGACGGCGGGGCCAGCTACGCCTGCCCGTCCTGGCCGTTCTGCACCTCCTCCAGCGGCGTGCCGGCGCCGCTCATCACCATCCAGTACTCGCACCGGCTGATGGTGCTGGTGGCCACGGTGCTCCTGGCCCTGCTGGCCATGCGCGCCGCCCGCCGCTGGCGTCCCGTGCCCGGTGCCCGGATAGCCGCCGACCTGATCGCCATCCTCCTGGTGGCCCAGATCGCCGTCGGGGGCCTGGTCGCTACCACCGGTGCCCCGGAGGCGCTGCAGGACCTGCACCTGGCTCTCGCAGCCGGAATCTGGGTTGCGGTGGTGGCCCTGGTGACCCTGGGCTGGCTCACCGCGGCCGACTCCCTCCACCCCACCGGCCAGCCGGCCCGGCCGCCATCCGGGGCGGAGGGGGGACTGCGCCGTAACATGGGACCCACCCCGTCGACTGAGGAGAGTTGATGCAGCGACGATCTGCCAGCGGCAACATGCGCTTCGGGTTGATCCTCACCCTTCTGGCGTTCCTGATGCTCTGCGTGGCGTTCATCTGGGCGGCCCTCTACCTGGCGTCCGCCCATGGCTGAGTCCCACGAGGAGGAGCCCGGGGCGGGGGAGGAGCACCTTCCCGGGCCCAGCTTCTGGCCCGTTCTGCTGGCCGTTGGGGTGGCGATGAGCCTCATCGGGGTGATCACCAAGGTGGTGGTGGTGGTTATCGGGCTCATCATCTTGGTGGTCGCTCTGGGCGGTTGGATCCGGGACGCGCGCCGCGACTACCGCTCACTCTCCTGACCTTGGGCGGGGAGCGACCGGAGGACCCCACCTGTGACCGCTGCGGTCGCCTCCGGGGGCAACTTCGGGCTGGGGCTCCTGGTCCTCTGCGTGGGCTTCCTCATGGCCTTCGGGGCGGCCCTGACCCTGCGCAGCATCTGGGGTCAGCCCAGCTCGCCGGAGCGAGCGGACGGCGAGACCGGGGTGCCCTACCGCTCCGCCCAGGTGGGCGAGATGCGCACCCGCTTCCGGCTTTTGATCAGCTTCGACTTCGGCTGCCTCGCCATCACCTCCGCGGTCCTGCTCTTCATCGGCTTCGCCATCATCTTTCGGGCCCTCTGATCGGCCCTCCAACCCGTAACATGGCCTTCCTGTGAGCTGGGAGAGCTTCCTCCGCCGCCGGTTCGAGGTGGTCACGGCCGCCCTGGCCCTGGCGCTGGGGTTCCTGGTCGTGGTCTGGGGGCTGATGGTCCTGCTCAAGGCCATCAACCCCTACGTTTTCCACTTCAACCTCCTCATGGACTTCCTGCCCTGGCTCACCCCGGTGGTGATCCTGCTGGTCCTGGCGATCCCCCTGTACTGGCGGCTTGCGGGTTGGCTCCAGGGGCCGGAGGGGGGGCTGGAGCGGCTCGCCGCCAAGCGGTTCGAGCTGGTGATGGGGTCGGCAGCCTATCTGCTCGTCTACACCATGCTGGTGTGGGGGGTCATGGTGATGTTGAGGGCCTGGGACGGCTATGACTTCCACTTCAACCTCGAGGTGGACTGGCTGCCGGCCATCCTTCCCCCCTGGACGCTTTGGGCAATCGGCTCGATCTTCTACTGGAAGACCCTCGGTGCCCTGGCCGGCCTGTACGAGGCCCGCCCCCGGCGCATGAGCTGGCCCCCGGTCGTGGTGCCCTTCGTGGTGGGTGCCTCTCTCCTCACCGGGGGTGGGCTGGTCCTCAACCAGGGGGTGTACGCCGGGACCGAGGGGTTGCCCTTAGCGGTTCAGCAGGACCTGGTGGCCTTCGGAACCCTGGTCTTCACCGTAGGGGCAATCTTCTGGGCGGTGATGCTTCTCGGCCTCTGGCGGGGATGGCGCCCGCTGCCGGCTCCGGCAGGGCACCTGACCCCCCTGGACCGGCTCCGGATGGAGCGGGGCAGGATCTCCGCCCAGGGCTTCGTGGTGATCAACCTGGCCTTCGGCGTGGCGGGGCTGATGATGACCGCCTTCCAGTATGTCGACGCCCAGGACTTCCACTTCTACATGGCCAAGGACATCTGGTCGGTGGGACTCCCGCTCTTCTTCGGCTGGCTCCTCTTCGCCGTCGGGATCCGGGTCGTGCCCGCCCTACTGGTGGCCCGAGACCCGGCCCGCTGGGGAACGGGGGAGGGGAGTCCCACAGGCCCGACCGGGCTCCCGTCGCCCCAGGGGAGCTGGGGATACCGCGACCTGGCCGGCACCGGGGGCTGAGGCCACCGCCACAGTCCCGGCGCGGACCGGGGCGAGTGCCCGGCGGCCGGGATGACTCACGCGGCGCAGGCACTAGGGGAGGGAGGCCCGGCGAGCCCCTTGGCCACCACCTGGCGCGCCAATCCGAGCGCTGCAGCGGAGTGGGTGGGCGGGCACACGCCCGGGCACACGCTCCCGGCCGCCGGCGCGGGGCGAACGCCCCTAGAGTTGGCCCTCCAGCATCTTCAGCACCACGGGGTCAAGGCGGTCGCGTCCACTGAGGCGCTCCTCCAGGTTCTCCATGCCGCCCCAGGCCTCCAGGGCGACGAACACGGAGTCCCGGTCCTCCCCCTTGACCTGGACTCCCCGGCGCAGCAGGCCGGTCCGGAGGCGCCGCAGCAGTCCCTCGTCCACTGGTAGCAGGGCCGCCTCGTCGGTCTCCTCGAAGTACACGCGCCAGAGCCGGGCCAGCCGCTGAAGTTCCGAGACCGGGTCCGGGTGGTCGTCCACCCGGAGGTCGATCATGCGATCGTCCAACCCGCCATAGCCGCTGTCCTTGCGCACCACTAGGAGGGCCGCGGACTCCCTCCCGCGGCGGTCCCCACCGGCCAGGTCACCAGCGTTGAGGGCCGCGAGCAGCCGGTCGCAGAGGTCGCCCGAGCTGGCCAGGAAGGTGTCCAGCAGGGCGTCGGCGACCTCCGGTCCGGTGAGGATGTTTCCCTGGCAGGCGCAGCCGGGGGCCGCGCGGCCACCGGCCCACTCGAAACAGGCGCTGCCGGTGTAGGTCGCGGAGCGACCGTCACGATCCACGATCCCCAACTGGCGGTGGTCCCGCTCAGGGTCAGCGGCGGTCAGCCGCTCCACCACCACCTGGGCCGGGAGCCCCTCCGAGAGAAGCTGCAGGCCGCCTGGTCCATATGACGTGTTGGCCATCGCCTGAGTCGCCAGCGCCCCGATCCCCGCGCCCGCCCACGGCACCACGCTCCCCACGGCGAGGAACTTGGAGGCGACGGCCACTCCGAAATCCCGTCCATCCGTGGCGCAGATGGAGAAGGTGGCGACCGTGGGTGACTGCACGAGACGGCCCATCCCTGGGAGGATAGCGGATGGATGAGCGAGGAGTCCCAGGAGCCAAGGCCTGACCGGGACCCGCCTCTGGAGCTCTTCGGCCACGTGCCGGAGTCGGCGCTGGTGGTGGTGGCCCACCCGGATGACGCTGACTTCCTGGCCGCCTCGGTCCTCTCCGCCTTCGGGCGGCGAGGATGTCGGACGGGCATCTGCCTGGTCACCGATGGTGACGCCGGCAGTGATGACCCCACCATCCCCAGGGGAGAGCTCAGCCGGGTGCGGCTTGAGGAGCAGCGTCGGGCCGCAGAACACCTTGGGGTTCGGGAGGTGCTCTGCCTGAACCACCCCGACGGGACCCTCCAGAACACCCTCGAGGTGCGGCGCGACCTGGTCCGGGTGCTGAGGACCTTCCGCCCGGAGATGGTGATCACCATGGACCCCACGGCCAGGTACTTCGGCCGAGGCTACATCAACCATCCGGACCACCGGGCGGCGGCGGACGCCTGCCTGGACGCGGTGTTCCCCAGCGCCCGGGACGCCCGCGCCTTCCCGGAGCTGCTGGCCGACGAGGGGCTCCAGCCGCACAAGACCCGGTTTGTGCTGGTCGGTTCCAGCCGGGAGGCGGACATCGCGGTCCCCGTCCTCGAGGAGGACCTGGAGAACCAGCTGGCCGCCCTGGGCGAGCACAAGAGCCAGTTCGACGCCGCCCCCATGAGGGATTGGATATTCGAGGAGGCCAGGCGGTGCGGTGCCCGCGCCGCGGTCCCCATGGCCGAGAGCTACCGGCTCTTCGACCTTGCCCCCGACCCATCTCAGCGCGGCTACGAGGCGCCCCCTGAGGACACCGAGGGCGTGCCCCCCCGCGGACGCCGCTCGTCCAACTGGGGCTGACTGAGAGCCAAGCGGGTAGGTCCTCCGTCCTCCCGTCGGCTCAGGGTCTCCTCCCGAGGATCCGACGTCACGACGCTGCGGTGCCTGGGCGCAGCGACAGGAGGGGCCCCCTCGCTGGCACCGCCGTCAGGCGCCCGGCGGCAGGAGGTGCTCCCCTCGCCGGATGGCATGGATGACCTGGGGCCAGCTGCGCTGGCCCCAGGTCAAGGGCACCCGCCAGATGTCGACGCCCATGAGCGCACTTAGAGACACCAGCCGGCTCAGCGGACTGCCCCGCTGAGCCAGGTCGTTGCCGTTGGCGTCGGCGTGGCCAAGAATCGAGAGTGCCCGGACCTCGGCATTTAGCCCTTCGGGGGAGTAGACGTCGACCGGCCCGAGCACTCCCACCACGACGATGGTCACGGACCCGCCGGTCAGGGTGGCCTGGCGCAGGTCGAGGTCGACACTGCCCAGAACCACCAGGCAGACGACCACCGGCCGACCCTGAGCCGCCCGGCCCTCTTGACCGAGCCGAGGGCGGCGAGGAGCCACCGGGTGGGACGGCGAGGCGATGGCGGGATAGGCAGGTCCTGGGTGAGCTGGTCCAGTTCGCCCACGGTTCGTGACCTGTTCACCGCCTCGACCCGCTCCGAGAACTCTTCCATCGTTACCCGTCCATCCGCGGCCGCCTCGCGCAGGTAGGAGACCATGGCCTCGCGATCCAGGTCCGAGGCCCGCAGGGAATCACTCAATCAGCCATCCCCCGCTCCGGGTTCGCCGGTCGCGGTGCATCGCCCGCCTCCATACCCACCGGCCACCTGAGGCGGGTCTCCACCGGTAACGAAGCTGCCCGGCGGCGCCAGCCGCCATCCGTCACCTACGACCGGGGCGGGACCTCTCCAGGGCGGGCCAGGCCGCGACAATGACCACGATCGCGGCGGCCACCCCTCCGACTATCAGGGCCTCGAGGTCCAGGTGAAAGCCGCCCAGGACCACGGCGGCCACCACCAACAGGGGCAGCACCACCATCGCCGCTCGCTGGGCCAGCCAGCCGAGAACTCCGCTGGCCCGGGCGGTGGGCTCGTCGGACTCGTGGGGCAGCCGCTCCTGCCACAGCGTCATCCACCACTCCGGCTGGCCGTCGGGCTCTGATGATTGCCTATCCGGCCTGCGCCTGGGGTCCGAGCCTTGGGGCATTTGACTCGCCTGCTGGGTGGCGGCGCCGCTCTGAGGGCGGCCTCGACGGCCCTAGGATAGCACCGGATGGAGACCGTTCCGGACCGACTTGGAAACCGGTGCACATCCTCTCTCGAGCGCCGGTTGGGGGAGCTCCACCGGGAGATCGCCACCTGCCGCCTCTGTGTGGACGCCGGCCTCCTGTCCCGAGCCGCTCCCGTGCTCCCGACCCCAATCCCCTCCCGGGTGGTGCTGGTGGGGCAGGCGCCGGGGCGGCTCGAGGAGGCCGCGGGCCGCCCCTTCAGTGGTCGCGCCGGCCGGGAGCTGTTCAGCTGGCTGGCCCGGGCAGGCATTCCGGGTGAGGAGGAGTCACGCCGCCAGATCTACCTGACCTCGATCACCAAGTGCTTCCCCGGACCAGCACCCAGCGGCGCGGGCGACCGCCGCCCCAGCTCCGGAGAGGTGGCGACTTGCCGACCCCATCTTGACCGCCAGCTGGCACTCCTGACCCCCTGGCTCATCATTCCGGTGGGGCAGCTGGCCATCGACCGGTTCCTGCCGGGGCGGGGCCTGAGCGCTGTGGTGGGACGGGTCTTTGACGGTACCGGCCGGGAGCTTGCGGAGAGCCGCCCTCCCACTCCGGGCCACCTCCCGCTACTGCTGCCCCTGCCCCATCCCTCGGGAGCCAGCCGGTGGCTGAACCGGCCCGAGCACCGGGAACTTCTGGGACAGGCACTGGAGCGGCTGTCCCAGCTGCTTCGCAAACCTTGGCGGGGGACCCGGAAGCGGCTATAGTAGGCCGCGATCTTGGCTGCCAGCAAGCGCGCGCGGGGAGGACCGGAGAGGGCGAACGCCCCCCGCGCCAGCGAGATCAACGTCCCTCCCGTGGAGGCTAGGACGGCGGGCCGCTCCGCGGACGAGATCCTGGAGCTGATCTTCACGCCCACGCCGCGGGCCAGCCCGGCGGAGCAGGCGGAACGCACCCTGCGCCGGCCCAAGCCGTTGGTCTACGTGGCCATGAGCAATCGCAACTTCTACTGGCGGCAGCAGCTCACCAAGTTCGTTTTGGACGAGAACCGGGTGCCGGTGGCCCCCTTCATGCTCTTCGACTACTACCTGATGCACACAGTGCCCAAGGACCTGGTGCGCGAGGCGTTGAACAATCTCATCGCTCGCTGCGACGAGGTCTGGGTCTTCGGCGAGCTCTCCCTAGGCCTCAAGGTTCAGGTGGGGATCGCCAAGCGGATGCACAAGCCGGTGCGTTATTTCGACATCAGTGAGCTGCCCTACCAGGTGACCGGGATCCCAGAATCCATGGTCCCCGAGGAGCGCTAGGGGAAGGCGTCCTCCGGGGCCTGGTGCACGGGTGCGGACGATGGTCCGATCGAGAGTTCGAGCTTGGCCCGATCCAGGGCTGTCCCCAGGGCAGCTGGCGGGAAGGGCATCGGGGGCTGGGGGACGCGCGGTCCCATGCCCAACTCGCCGAGGCACCAGCTCGCGGCTTGGGCCAGCTGCTCCTGCTGGCGAGCGACGAACTCCGGGCCGACCACTCGCCCATGGCCTGGTACGACCAGCTTCGGCGCCAGCGCCAGCAGCCGCCCCAGGACCCGCGCCCAGCTCAGAGGGTAGGAGTCCTCCAAGGCCGGGGGGCCGCTCTCCTCCACCAGGTCGCCGGCCAGTACGGTCCCCAGGTCGGGCAGGACCACCACCAGATCGTGATCGGTGTGGCCCCGCCCCATCACTCGCAGGTGTGCCTCGATCCCGCCCAGGTCAAGCCGCGCCTCCTGGTCCACAGGCCGGTTCGGGAGCACTATCGGGGCCGCCCCCAGCCGGGCCGCGAACTCCGGGTCCTCCTCGCGAAATGACTCGGCCGCCTCCCGTTGCTGGGAGGTGCCGCTGCGCTGCAGGGTGGTCAAGCAACCCTCCGAAGCGTAGATCGTCGACTCCGAGAATGCCGAGTTGCCGAAGCAATGGTCGTAGTGGGCGTGGGTGTTGACCACGGCCAGCTCTTGGCGCCCCAGCTCCACCGCCACCGCCCGGCGCAGCTCCATTCCCTCCTCCCGGGTGCTGCCGGTGTCCACCAGCAGAGCCAGGCGGTCGCCCCGGACCAGAATGCAGTTGACGTCCACCGGGCTTCCCACCCAGCGGAGGATGCCGTCCGTGACGGCCTGCCAGCGTCGGGATGTGGTCAAGGTCGGGTGCCGGCCCCACCGGGGGAGGAGGCCAAACCTCCGGGCCGGGGCGGGCGGCTCACAGGTCAGCCGGTGGTGAGGCGGTAGAACTGCGGCTGGATGGCGTCGAACACGTTCTGGGGCACGAGTCCCTTGAGGCCCGAGCGGTACATGGTCAGCTGCAGTGGGGTGTCGGGAAGGAAGATGACCGGCGCCTGCTGGGCCAGGTAGTCCTGGTAGCGGAAGAGGGCGGCCAGTTCGGCGGACTGGCTGGGGGCGGTGTGGGTGGCCTGGATGTCGGCGTTGGCCACCTGGCTCGAGTAGTCACCTCCGTTGCTCCCTGCTCCGCTGGCGAAGAGTTCGCCTCCGGTGGGGAGGTAGTCGGGCGCATAGGTCCAGTAGTTGACCCAGTTGGCGATCTCCCAGTTGGCGCAGGGGGTGGTCGGAGTGCAGCCGTTGAGCGCCACCGAGGTCACCTGCTGGTAGGGGGCGGACCGGAGCTGCAGTGCGATTCCCGCCTTGGCGCGGGCCACCGACTGCAGCGCCTCCATCTCGTTGTTGGCTTCCACGCTCCCGCTGGGGTAGAGCAGGGTGAAGCCGAGCTTGGCGTCCTGTGCCACCCCGGCCCCACAGTGCCCGGATCCGGCGCCCGGTCGCTGGCAGTAGGTGGTGCCCCCCGGGACCACCTTCCACCCGTGGCTGGAGAGCAGCGCAACTGCCGCAGAGGGGTTGTAGGGATACACCGGACCCCTCCTCTCCAGCGGACTCTCGAAGGGGTTGTTGGCGGGAAGGACGGGCACCGGCCCCGACTCCGGGGTGCCGTACCCGGCGGCGAAATCGCGGATGTACTGCGGCTGGTCAACCAGCGACTGCATCGCCTGGCGGAAGTAGAGCTGGTCGAAGATCGGCGCCACCTGGGGGTCGGTGTAGTTGTAGGAGAGGTAGCCGAACCCGTACCCGTACCAGGGGGCGAAGGAATACCCCCGCTGTTCCAGCGCGGCCTTCTGGGCCAGGTCCTGGATGGGGACGTACCCGATGGTCAGCTGCCCACTACGCAGCGCGTCGAACTCCGAATTGTCGGTGGTGAACGGCTCCTCCACGAAGGCCGAGATGGCGGGCTTGGGGCTCCCTGAGTAAGAGGCGTTGGGGACGAACCGGACGTACCCAGAGGAGGTGAACGTCTGCAGCTGGAAGGGGCCGTCCACCACCTTCCACAGGGGGTTGGTGGAGTAGGTGGACAGTGTCTGGGACTGGCTGTTGAGGAACTGGGCGACACCCAGCGCGCCGCTGGCGGCGGTCCCTGGTGTCTGGGGCACGTACTGGGCAGGTGTGGTGCCGGGAACCGTTGTGCGCGCCTCCGCGGAGGCGTCGTAGTTGCCCACCGTCCCATTGGCGCTGAGCCGGTCCCAGGATGCCTGGGGGAGGGGATAGATCTGGCTCAGCTCGTTGTAGAGGAACCACGTGGGGTTGTAGGCGGCGTTCAGTCTCAGGGTGAGCGAGTATTCACCGGTCGCCGAGTAGCTCACCAGGTTGCTGGGGAAGCCACCCGGCACCGAGGCGCCCCACCCCGGGCCTGGGGCGCTGCTGCTGCCCACCGGGGGGGCGTTGGGATCCGTGGCCGCGGCCAGCAGGTTGATCCACAAGACCACGTCCCGTGCGGTTATGGGCTGCCCGTTCGACCACCGCCAGTGCTTCATCGTGATGTTGACGGTGGTGTCTCCCGCGCTAAAGCTGGGAGGGAGGGCGATGCTGAGCGAGCTGTTCAGAACCGGCTCGCCGTTCTCCCCGAAGGCGTAGAGCGGCAAGTACATCTGGTTGGAGAACTGGTAGAGGTTCTGGTTGGTGAAGTAGGTTCCACTCTCCATGGGGAAGATGTAGCTGGGCGGTGAGGCCGCCGCTTCCCCGAAGGTGACCACGGTCCCGCCGCTCCGGTGTCCGCCAGTCGCCGCCGAGCTGCAGGCGGCCAGCAGCAAGGTGCTGGTGACGGCCAGCCCGACGAGGGTCCAGGCCGGAGATCGCAACAAGTGAAGCCCTCCAGGGGGAACCAGCCAACGCCCAATGGCTCAGGCGCCATCCGGGAGTTGACCCGCTCATGGCACCAGGGACGCACCTCCACGTTACCAGCGCCCGGGGGTCGGGGGGAATGGCACCGCCTCCCGCTGCGCGGAGGCAGCCGGGAGCTCGGGGGCCGGGCGCGGCCGAGAACAGTCTTCGATCTCGCTTGACAACGATATATCGTTGAGCTATCATCGACACGTCGGAAGCACGTTGGCTTGGAGGACGCGACATGGTCGAGGACAGATGGATGCAGCGAGAGGGGCACATGCGAGGTCATTGCGCCGGGGAGCCGGGAGGACGGCACCGGGGACGCTTCGGGCGCTTTGATGGCGAGGGTATCGGCAGAGCCTTCAGGGGCGGATGGGGCGGAGGCATGAGGGGTCCCATGGGCATGGGCCGTGCTCCCCGCGGCAACGTGCGCGCCGCCATCCTGCTGCTGCTCGGGGAGCAGCCCCGCAATGGGTACCAGATCATGCAGGAGATCGGAGAGCGCAGTAACGGCGTCTGGCATCCCAGCCCCGGCTCCGTCTACCCCGCTCTTCAGCAGCTGGAGGATGAGGCCCTGGTCAGGGTTCAGGAGGTGGACGGCCAGCGGGCCTACACCTTGACCGAAGCCGGTGAGGCGTACCTCCAGGCTCACCGGTCCGAGTTAGGCCTGCCCTGGGACGAGGCGTCCGGGGCCGTTGGCAACGACGTGCACGAACTGGTGTCGTTGATGCGTCAGTCGGCAGCCGCACTCTTCCAGGTGGTTCGGGCCGGCGACTCAGCCCAGGTGGCCAAGGCGGCCCAGCTGATGAGGGAGACGCGCCGGTCGCTCTACCGGATCCTGGCCGAAGAGGACGAGACGGGGGGAGGCCACGGGGCCTGATTTCGAGTCCTGGACCCCGGCCGGCGAACTCGGCCGGACGGCCTGGCGGTGGAGGTGCATCCGCCGGGATCATCGGGAACACCGATGACCCCGGCGGCCAACGTGCTGTTGGCTCGACGCCGCCAGGGCACCGCGGCCAGTCTGGCCCAGCAGCTCCGCTCCTTCCCCTCAGCCCGCACGGCTCGTTTGAGCTTCGTTCGGACCTTCGAGGACCAGTCGGTAGCCGCTCGGGGTCTCCAGCACGATGCGCCGGTAGCTCCACCCCGGGGCCGGGTTGTTGTGCTCCACCTCGCAGGGCAGGCCGACCCCGCGGCACACCTTCAGCATCGCGTCGATGTCGGTCACCACGATCTGCCAGGTGAGGACACTCGGGGGGTCATTTCGAACTGGGGATTGCTGGACTCCGAACTCCATGTCCCCGACGCCGAAGGCGATGAAGTCGGGGTACTCCTCACCCTGATACGTGACCGGCAGCCCCAGGCGCTCGTAGAAGACACGCTCTGCCTCCAGATCCCGGACGTTGAGCACTGGAGCAAGGCGCACAAATAGGCCTGCCATCTCAGTGGATCGACGTGCCAGCGGCCGAGCTGCCTTCAACGGCACCGAACCATGTGCCGCGGACCTCCGGTATCCCTCGGAACACGTGTGGCGCCGGCCGGGCAACTCCCAAGGTCATGATGAAGCTGGTCATACGCAACTCCCCTGCAGGAACACTTTGAACAATGCCAGCAACCCTAGCCCACTTCGCTTGTGTGATGCAAGTCCTCTAGTAGGCTGGGCCAGGAAGTGCAGGCCTCGGACCGCAGGGGGGCGTCCCCAGGTCCTCGAATTCGGGCTCGTGCGTGGTCCGCGAGCGGTCGCCTCGCCGCCGACCCTGGGGCGAAGAAGTGGACGCCCCGTGTTGGCGCGGCGGAGCAGTGGCACGCGCACTCACCGGACGGCCCGCCCTCCGCCTCCCTGTCGGTGCGGATGGTGTCGGTCTCGCCCGGGCAGAGCAGTTGAGCTGCAGGGCCTCGACCAGTCCCCTCAAATGCTGGGCCACAACCGGCGGGCGGCTGGCTTCCGAGGTGCCGGTGGGGGCGCGATGGAGGTACAGGCGTTTAGCTTCCTCGTCGCCCTCGGCGATCCCTGCGGACGCATTCTCATCGGACCCCTCCTGCTCCTGAGGCTTCCAGGCTGAATCGGTGCGGGGCCGGAGTGCAATTCGGGCGGGGGAGGGAGGAGCGACGCCGGGCGAGCTGGCCGGAGCGACGCTTTCTGGGTGGGTGATTTATCATCGACCCGTGGTGGCCGCAGGTAGCAGCGCTCCGGAGGAGCGCTGTGAGCACACGGATGCTGCCGGATACCTCAAGGCTCTGAGCTATCTGTTCATCCTCGTGGCGCTTGGTGGCGCCGTTGCCACCGCCGTCCGGTTGAGGCCCCCAGCCATCTATTGGCCCCTGCTCATAGGACTGTTCGTCTTCGAGCTTGGTTCAATGGCATTGGTTTCACGACATTGGGTCGAATGGGCGGTCTCGGGGGCAGCCAGTACCAGAGCTCGCTTGAACCCCCGCCCGGTGTCACGGGCCGTGGTGCTCCCTGCCGCCGCCTTCGTTCTGCTGTACGCGCCTTTGGTGGCGGTCATCGCCGCGGTGCAGCCCACCTTCTTGGGCATTTTGAGCAACCAGATGCTGGTCTTCGGCGTCCTGGCCTGGTGGGGATCGCGGGGCGTGCGGAGGTGGGAGTCTCAAAGCGGCTCCAGGCTCCTGATCGTGGCCAGGGTAGGCGCAGACAGATCGGATTTCCTCGTCCAGACCGCCCCCGACAGGAGTGGGGATCGCTTTCCGCACCCGCAGTCGCCCTGAGTCGAGACGACTTGGGACGATCATCGCGACCGCGACAACGCCGTCAGAGTTTCTGGGACATCGCATCGCAGAATCGCAGCGGCGATGGGTGTGCACTCCTCACCTGTAGCGTGTGACATGAGGATCAACGGGATAGTGCCGGATCGGATCCTCGTGATGGAATCTGTGGAGGCCGACGAAGTGGGGGTCCGCCTCCGCTACCACGTTGAGCCACCATTCCCGGAGCACCCACTGGGTATTCATTTTGACGGTCACGTTCTTGGGGCGTTGCAGGACTGGGACTTTGAGGTCACGGATGACTGGGGCACTGAGTGCACACCTGGTGGCGGGGCCCATGGGCGGGCCAGCGGCGTGCGAACCGTGACGCCGCCTCCACCAGCGGAGGCGCGTCGGTTGATGGTGACTTTTCACCCATACATGCGCGATTCGCCACGCTACGGTGCGCGCATTCATGTGCCGAGCCGCCGCCCGTGGCTCGTGTCTGCCAGCGAACTTAAGCTACTCGATTTGGGTTGACACCAACACTTGACCTGAATCCACCGACCGGGTGTTGAGGGCGGCGACGCGGGCATGACCGAGAGCACCTGGCCGGCGCCAGCAAGGAGATCCGCGACTTCCACAATGCCGTAAGCTCGTTCACGCCTCCCCCTGGATCCGTGTGGAACGTTGCCATTCGTCCTGACCGCGAGGATCTGGTCTGCCACCACGACCTCGGCCCTTGGACCCTGGGTCGCGGCCCCTCCGGCCTCGTGCTCATCGATTGGGACGGAGTCGGCCCAGGGCCACGGCTCTGGGACCTCGCCTGTGCGGCGCACGGCTTTGTGCCGCTCGCTGCGGGCTCTTCGGTCCCCAACCTTGAGGCCGTCAGCAGACTTGCCAGCCTGGTTGACGGCTACGACCTCGGCCAAGGAGACCGCCACGAGTTCACGGTGTTACTGGTCCCGAGGATCCGCTCCATGTACGACCTGCTCCAACAGGGCCACAGATCCGGGCTTGAGCCATGGAGCCGGTTCTGGCGTGAGGGGCCCGGAGCGATCTGGCTGGCCGACGCCAACGACGTCGAGGAACGCATCGGCCTCTGGAATTCCGTCGTCGACGCCTGAGCGGTCCCACCGCCGGCCATCTTCAGCCTCCGGGACTCATGCGGGAGGACATCCTCTGGCGAGCGCCTGGCCTCCATCTCCCACCCAGGACCGAAGCGCTTGAAGGGCCGCTGCCAGCCGCTGCGGTGAGCTCGGTTACGTCTTCGCAGGGAGTCTGCTGGCTCCGATCGCGCGGAGAAGCCATGGGTCAACACGAAGACATTCCCCCAGCGGGTAAGGTGCCTCAGCTTTGCGGCCATGAGGCTCGCTGAGTTGCCGTCACGGTTGCTGTCATAGGCAGGGGTGTGGCACCCAGACCACCAGGCATGAGCGCTCCGATGGAGATCAAACTGGCGGAGGGAGAGGGATTCGAACCCCCGGAAGCGTTGCCGCCTCAGCGGTTTTCAAGCTCTCGTACGGGTGTGCGCATATATGCACCGACGTTCGTCCTGATCTCGAACCGCAACTTGTGGGTACGCCACCAGCTGCCTACGTCCGTCAGGGAACGCTCAGGTTGCCGTCACTCGGTTGCCGCCCAGGGAACCGCGAACGGAATCGGTCGGTGACCGCGAGCTTAGCAGCTGGAGATGTGGACGCCACACCCGCGACCAAACCGGCCGCCCGGCTAAGTACGCTGAGGGACCAGCCTGGACTTCTCCTCATTGGCCAAGGCGTCCACTGCTTCGTCCCCGAAGTAGCGAGCGTGGGTAGCCCGAAGCTGACTTTCCGACTCGGCCTCCAAGATCACTACTTCAGTGCTCGGCGACGCTCGTAACTCCAAGTCGAGCCTAGCCCTCACGGCCACATCGCCCTGAGACACGTTGAACTGCTGCAGGTCGACCAGCCTTCCCGCCTCCCGATCGTAGACGATCAAGAACAAGCTCATGGTTGTTGCCCCTTCACTTCGCTCACCATGGTATACCCGACCAGACCGATCCCGAGCTCGGTGACCAATCGTGTCATGGGGCTGACGTCGCCCGGAGCTTCTTCAAAGGCAGCTATCAGGTCGCTGAGGAGCAGCAGCCGACCGAGGGTTCCGGGGTGCTCGGGAACGTCGCCTCCGTACTTGAGATCCGGCGCACCGTGGCCGAGGGCGAGCGTCTCCGAAAGCTCCGCCCACCAGTGCTGTAGGCTCGTTCTGACCTGCACCTCCACCCGGTACCCATCAACCATCGGAACCACATGTACGGCACGATACCCGTGGCTCGGCCTGGCCCGAAGATCTAGAAGCCGTGCTTTGGGAAATAGCTGAGACAAGGCCACCACCGCGGCGTCTTGCGCGGTGCGGTCTACGACAAGGATGCGACAGCCCGCGATGTCCTGCATCTGGGATAGGCGCATGGATCCCCGAGCCAGCTTGGCAATGATCGACGCTGTTGACTTGCCCGGGCGACCTGTCGGGGCGAGGCCCAGGTTAGTTCGAATCGAAGCCATGACCGCCTCATAGGCTGGAACAAACGAGCGGCGGTAGCTGTCCAGTTCCCGGACGCAGCTAGGCTCCCGACTTCCAGCACGAAGACTCTCGCCGAGCGCATCGATCCGTGAATTGGACCGATCAGACATGGGGAGGCAAATCCCACTTTGGCGCCCGACGCCGCTGATCGTCCGCCCCGGGATCCGGTCGCACGCTCGTAGTATCGGATGGGGGCGGCCATTCAGGCGGCACTCGGCCACATCTGCCGCGGGGCAGGACCTGGCCGCTCCGGCCTTCACTGACGAGCATCCGCGCCACGACTGTGACCAGGTGAGCTGTCACCCGAGCAGTGTGGCTATCGATTCCGCCGCGGCGCGCTGCATGGTCTCGGTTACGTGGGAGTACCGATCCAGGGTAATCGCTACCGTGGCGTGCCCGAGCATCTCGCTGGCCACCTTGGGCTGAACCCCCGGGCTCAGCAGCAAGGTGGCGGCCGTGTGGCGCAGGTCGTGGAACCGTATGGGAGGCAAGCCAGCTCGCTTGAGCAGCGGCACGAAGTCGCAGCGGACCACCTGATCGCGCTCGAGGAGCCCGCCAACGGCTGTCGTGAAGATCAGGTCGCGGTCTTCCCAGGCGGCCCCGACCTGCACCCGCTCCTGGTCCTGCCGCAGTCGATGGCGCTCCAGAGCGGCCACGGCTTGAGGCGTGAGCACCACCGCTCTCCGGGACCGAGCGGTCTTCGGCGGCGTGATGAGCAGCTGTGGCCCCACCTTGGTCACGGTGCCGGTCACCTGGACGATCCCACGGTCGAGATCGATCGCAGACCAGCGAAGGGCCAGGAGCTCTCCTTGCCTCATGCCAGTGGTGACCGCGACCATGTAGAGGGCTTCGACCGGGCTCTCTGCGGCCGCGCGGCAGAGGAGCTTCGCCTGTTCTGAGGTCAGGGTCCTCATCTCGGCGCTGACCATTCTGGGGGGAGGCACAAGTCCAGCGGCGTTCCGCGGGACCATGCCCCACCGGACGGCGTCGGCGAGAGCGCGGTGCAGGACGGCGTGGGCGTGATGCGCCGTGGTCGGGCTGATCCCTTTGTCCAGCATCCGGCGGTGGACTTCACGCACGTGTTGCGGTCCGACCTGTAACAGGCGCACCCGTCCCAGGACGGGGATCAGGTGCAGGCGCCCGAGCTCCTCATATCGCTGCAGGGTCCGAAAACGGAGATGAGGCTGCATTCCAGGCAGCCAGACTTCCCAGTAGTGCCCGAAGGTCTCGCGACCCCCGCCTGGGAGGAGGCCGTCTTCGTGTGACTTGAGCGCGGCCACCAACTGCCGGTTGACCGCGTCCCGGGTCGAGCCGTAGAGCCGGTGCCGGCGGCCGTCCAGGAAGATTGCCGCCTCCCAGCGGCCATCCTTGCGGTGGTAGATCGTACCCTCGCCGTTGGCTCGCTTGGCCAAGTCGCGCTCACCGCTCTAGGTGCTGCCCGACGACCGTGCGTGGCGATCGCTCCCACCGCTCGCGCACGTACCCCTCGACCGCTGCCGCCGGGACGCGGGTCAGCCGGCCCAGCTTGACGACAGGGAGCTCTCCGCGCTGGATCATTCCTTAGAGGTAGGTCCGCCTGCACCCGAGCAGGTGGGCGGCCTCATCCACGTTGAGCAGCAGCTTCTCAGTCATTGGGCCGCCTCCCAGATCAGGTCAGGGGTGATCCTGAACATCCGCTCAGCACGAAGACGGTCTCGCTTGGCGTCCACCAAACCCTCAAAGTCCCTCCCCGTATCCTGGAGGCGGCGGGTCGCCAACGACCCGGCCGTGCGCAGCACCGCCGCCAGATCGTCCTCGGTAGAGAGCGCCCCAAGTGCGCTGGCATAGCCGACGAAGCCCCGCACCAACCTCTCCTGGGCCGCGGCCCGGACCCGCTGCCGCACCAGTTGCGATGATGGTGACCCCAGCTCGGCCCGGCGGAGCTCGCTCCAGACCGGGTCCTGGTGCCACCGGGAGCGGTTGCTGTCCTTCCCCGGGCGACGGAGGGAGATCCACCCCATTCCATACTCCCACAGCCCTTGGCGCGACCGGAGCGCGTGCTCCAGGGTCTCGAGCCCGAAGGCTCGCAGTGCGCGGCGGCGGAACTGGAACTCGACCCGCCACACGGGCTGCCCGGGATCGCGGCCCCGCCAGATCTCCTCCTGCCAGTGCTGCTCCCTGCACGCCATCTCCAGCGACTTGTCGTAGATGCGGCAGACCACATCGCCCTTGCCGAACGTGAAGCCGGAGAAGCTGCGGCCGCTGAGGTGTGCCTGCCGGGGCACCTCGAAGAGCCGGCGACGAGTGGCCCGGCAGCTGAAGTCCGAGAGGTCCTGAGCGACAGGGACCCAACCTTGGAAGTCGCAGTACAGGTCGAGCCTCGACACCCGCAGTGGGC
>JAJYXT010000055.1 GCA_021801645.1 bacterium | reverse complement strand
GCCACCTCGGCGGCCGGCAGGTTGCCCGGTACCAGCTCGCAGTACACCCTCAGCTCGCGGATCCGGCGGGCGATCAGCTGGCTGTACTGGGAGCCGAAGTCCAGCACCAGGATGGTCTCCGGGCTGGCCGTGGGGGGGGCGCCGGCGCTCCCAGCACGGACCGCTGCCAGGCTCACCCGCCGCTCCCCCCTCGGCTCACCTCGCCATCCCGACCTGTTGGGCCTGCTGGAAGAGCTTGCCCTCGGTGAGGATGGCCGGGGCGATGACCAGCTCGGTCTGCTGGAACTCCTCGATGGTGCGGGCGCCGCAGACTCCCATCGCCGACTTGATCGCCCCCACCAGGTTCTGACTGCCGTCATCCACCCGGGCCGGGCCCAGGAGCAGCTCGCGCAGCGTGGCCTTGGTCCCCACCCGGATGCGGGTGCCGCGGGGGAGGTTGGGGTCCGGGGTGGCCATGCCCCAGTGGTGCCCGCGCCCCGGCGCCTCCTCGGCGGAGGCGAAGACCGAGCCGATCATCACGGCGTCCGCCCCCGAGGCCAGCGCCTTGGTCACGTCGCCCCCGACGCGCATGCCCCCGTCAGTGATGACGGTGACCGGCTTGCCGCCGGTGCGGCGGTGGTCGTTGCGGGCCTGGGCTACGTCGGCGGTGGCGGTGACCTGGGGAACTCCGATCCCCAGGACTCCCCGCGTGGTGCAGGCTGCCCCCGGGCCCACCCCCACCAGGATCCCGTCGACCCCGGTGGCCATCAGCTCCAGGGCGGTGTAGTACTCGACGCAGTTGCCCACCACCACCGGCATCTTGGCAGCCCGGGTCAGCTGGGAGAAGTCCAGCTGCCGGTAGGAGCTGGAGATGTGCCGGGCGGTGAGGACGGTGCCCTGGACCACGTACACGTCCGCCCCCGCCTCGGTGATCAGCGGCAGCCGGTGCTCGGCCGCCGCTGGGGTGGTGGAGACGGCGCACAGCACCCCGGCGGCCTTGATCTCGGCGATGCGGGCCTGGATCAGGTCGTCCCGGACCGGCTGCCGGTAGCGCTCCTGAAGGAGCGTGTTGACGCGCTCCCGGGGAGCTTCGGCGATCTCCTGGTAGACCGCCGAGGGGTCGTCATACCGGCAGTTGATGCCGTCCAGGTTGAGGACCGCCAGGCCCCCCAGGCGGCCCATGGCGATGGCGAACTTGGGGTCCACCACGCCGTCCATGGCCGCGGCCAGGATGGGGATGGGCACCTCGACCTCGCCGATGCGCAGGGAGATGTCAATCTCCTCCGGGTTGATGGTGACCTTCCCCGGGACCAGGGCCACCTCGTCGAAGCCGTAGGCGCGGCGGGCCCGCTTGCCCCTTCCCAGTTCGATGTCCAAGCCCGACCACCTCCTCCGGGGGTGCGGAGCCACCACCCAAAAGCTCGCCAACCCGGGCTCCAGCATACCAGACCGCCCTCCAGGAACCCGGGGCCGGAGGCTGTATCTAGTGGTATGAGGGGTCTTTCCCCCCTCTATGTGGTGGGTGTGCTGGAGGTGAGCTCGGCCCGGATGACGATCCGCTGGGTGTCGACCCAGAGCGGTGTGCAGGTGATGAGGGTGAGGTACTTCCCGCCGCTGAGCTGCCCCAGCTGGGTGACCTTGCTGGGGCTCTCAATCCAGACCTGGGTCACGGTGTAGGTGAACTTGGTGCAGGCGCGGTCGGTGATGACGATGGGGTCGCCCACCCGAAGGCTGCCCAGCGGCTCGAAGTTGGGCTCCCGGTGCAGGGCGATCAGCATGTTGCCCTCTTGCCCCGGCCCCGGGGATGAGGAGTAGTGAACCACCGAACGCTGGGTCAAAAGGGCCCAGCTGCCGTTGCCGGCCACCCCCTCGATCCCGGGCAGAGTGGGAAATGCCACCAGGAGGTACTCGCTGGATGGGGAACCGCTGCCGCAGGCGGCCGCCGCCGCGGGGCTGCTGGAGCCCGCCGGAGCCACCGCCTGGGACGGGAGCACCTTGGTGATCGCCCCCTGGTTGCCCAGCCACTTCTGTAGCAGCTGGTGGTCGTGGCTGCCCCGCTGCCACACCCCCAGCAGCGGCGGCACCAAAACTCCGATCCCCGCTAGGACCAGGACCACGCCGGCCGCCATCATAGTGGTGGCCAGCCGGTTCCTCCGCCCCCCCAACGGGCGTCGAATCCTCATCTCCACTCCTGATCCGGTCTCGCCTCCATGGTAGACCTGCGCCCGGCCTCTCGCCCTCTGTCACAGGTGCGGCGCACCTTGTTACCCACCCGTTGTCGTTCCAGGACGGGTAGTTCAGGGGGTCTCGAAACACAATCGGCCCGTGATCGAGGCACCCGCGCCCGCCCCCACCGGCGACTGGAGCGCGCCCTCTCCGGCTCCCGGCCTGGGCGCGCACACCGCCCGGCTACTGGTGATCGACGACGACCCGGCCATGCTGCAGCTGGTGCAGGTGATCGCCGCCGAGAACGGCTATGAGGTGGCCACCGCCGGCACCGGCACCGCCGGGCTCAGGCTGGCCGGCGAGGCCGATCCCGACCTGATCCTCCTGGATCTGGTCCTCCCCGACCTCAACGGAGTGGAGGTCTGCCGGCGGCTGCGGGCCGCCGGCGTCCGCTCCACCGTGATGATGGTCTCCTGCCTGCATGAGTCCGAGGACGTGGTGGTAGGGCTGGAGGTGGGCGCCGATGACTACCTGCGCAAGCCCTTCGAGGTGCGCGAGCTGGTGGCCCGGATCAACGCCCGCCTGCGCCGGGCCCGGCTGCTGAAAGCCGCCGCGGCCCCTGAGCGGCTCCAGTTCCCCGGCCTCTCCATCGACCTGGGCCGCCACGAGGTCCGCCGCGACGAGCGCCAGGTGGCGCTCACCCCCACGGAGTTCGGGATCCTGACCACCCTGGCCCGCCACGCCGGCCGGGTGGTCTCCCGCCCCCAGCTCATCTCGGAGGTGTGGCGCCGGCGCGACCCCTACCAGGTGCGCTCGCTGGACGCCCACCTGTACCGGCTGCGGCGCAAGATCCAGCCCCGGGAGGACGGCCCTCGTTACATCCACGTGGTGATCGGCGCGGGCTACCGCTTCGAGTACCAGCCCGAGCGGGTGCTGGTGCCCAACCGGCCCCGTCAGCTGGCGGGCTGATCCCCTCCGCCGGTCAGGGGTAGATGCCGCGGGCCGCGGAGGCCCGGGCCACCCTGCCGATGGCGATGGCGTAAGCCGCCTGACGCAGGGAGATGTGATGGCGCGCTGAGTAGGCGAAAACCTGCTCGGTGGCCCGCACCATGGCCCGCTCCAGCTGGTTGGAGATCTCCGCCTCGTCCCAGAAAAACGCCTGCAGGTCCTGAACCCACTCGAAGTAGGACACGGTCACCCCGCCGGCGTTGGCGAGGATGTCCGGGATCACCACCGTACCGTCCTCGGCCAGGACCGACTCAGCCGCGGGGGTGACCGGGCCATTGGCCCCCTCGGCCACGATCCTCGCCCTGACCCGGGACGCGTTCTCCGAGTTGATGACGCTCTCCACCGAGGCGGGAACCAGCACTGTGACGGGCAGAGCCAGCAGCTCCTCGCGCGATATGGACTCACCAGGGACCCCGCCCTCATGGGCGCGGGCGCCTTCCGCTTTCAGCCTTTCCAGGCCGGCGATGTCCAGCCCAGCGTCGTTGTGCCAACCGCCGGCATGGTCGCAGACCGCGACCACGCGACAGCCGGCGGCGGCCAGCAGCCGGGCGCAGGTCGCGCCCACCGCTCCGAATCCCTCCACCGCCACGCTGGCACCCTCCAGGGTGAGGCCGGTGTTGCGCACCGTCTGCATCAAGACCGTCGCCAGACCCCGGCCGGGAGCCTCGATGCGACCTATCGACCCGCCGGCCTCCACCGGTTTGCCGGTGACTGCGGCGGTGACCGAATAGCCGGCGTGCATCGACAAGGTGTCCATCATCCAGGCCATCACCTGGGGATTGGTGCCGATGTCGGGCGCGGGGATGTCCCGCTCCGGCCCCAGAAGCAGCGCGATCTCGGTGGTGAATCGCCGGGTGAGCCGCTCCAGCTCCCTGGAGCTGAGGCTCTCCGGCGCGACCCGGACGGCGCCCGCCGCACCGCCGAACGGCAGCGACATCACCGCCGTCTTCCAGCTCATCAGCATCGCCTGGGCCTTGGTGGCCTCGAGGTTGGCGTGGGACTCGTAGCGCACTCCACCCTTGGCGGGGCCGCGAGCCAGGTTGTGGTGCACGCGGAACCCGGTGTACAGCTCCACCGTCCCGTCATCTCGCACCACCGGGAAATGGACCTGGAAGACCCGCTTGACCTCGCGCAGGACCGCGTGCAGGTCATCGTCCAGATGGAGCAGGCGCGCGGCCTCATCCACCCGGTGCTGACCGGTCGTGTACAGGTCCTCGCCCGCGCTCACCCCCACGGCCACGGGCTCAGTATACGGATCGGCCAGCGGAGCAAAGGCGGCAACAAGGAGGAGCGCGGCGCTCCCCCACCGGTGGCCAGGAGCCGGCCCGCCCACCGCCTACTGGACGCGCACGGGGCCCCGTGCGCGCGGTGGCCTGTGTCGGACTCCTGAATCGATTATCGGATTGGACGCATTCCATGGCGGACGCCGCTTTAGAGGATCCCCGCCTCTCCCAGCTATCTGACGTGCTGGACGATGACCGCAGCGACCTCGACGCTTACGTTGACCGGGCCATCGAGTTGGGTGCCCGGTCGGTGCTCGACATCGGCTGTGGTACTGGCACTCTCGCCTGCCTTCTCGGCCGGCGCGGGCTCGAGGTGACGGCCGTCGACCCCGCGGCGACATCCCTGGACGTCGCCCGCCGCAAGCCGTACGCGGATCGGGTGCGCTGGATCCTCGGGAACGCGGCAACGCTTCCTCCATTACAGGTGGAGCTGGTGACCATGACCGGCAATGTGGCCCAGGTCTTCCTCAGCGAGGATGAGTGGGCGCACACCCCTGAAGCTGCGCGCGCAGCCCTCCAACCGCAAGGCCACCTGGTGTTCGAGGTGCGCAACAACGAGAGGCAAGCCTGGTGGGAGTGGAACCGCGAGCGGTCCTACCGGTGTCTTGAGCGACCCGGACGCAGCACGGTGGAGACGTGGGTTGAACTGACCGAAGTCAGCCTGCCCTTTATCTCCTTCCGGTCGACGTTCGTCTTCACCGATGACGGTTTGGTGCTCACGTCCGACTCCACGCTGCGCTTTCGCAGCCAAGCGGAAATCCAATCGTCCCTGTGCTCGGCCGGCTTTGCCGCGGTCACGGTGGGGGAGGCGCCCGATCGCCCTGGTCGGGAGCTGGTGTTCATGGCCACGCCAGCGGGAGCCCACAAAAGTGACGGGAACTGCAGCCGGATCTGAATCCTTTACCCATCCGAAGTTGTCGCCTCCGCTCCCGCACGCCGGTCATGCGCGCCTCACTTTCAATGGTCCTGCGAGACCGTGAGGCTGCCGCTCCGCCGACGATGTCCTCCGCCCGCAAGTGCCGTCGCTAACTTTGCAATGCGCGCGCGTGCATGGGGATGTGCCACAATTGTCGAGCCAGTTGCACACCCAGGCCACCGTCCCACCAACAACGGCCGCCCCGGAGGCGCTCACCAACCACGTCAACACTGCAGATGACTGCAGCGCGGCGCACAACCCCGTCGCGAGCTTTCAGTAAGGAGGCAAACAATGCCCCGCACCCCTAGGAAACCCGCGACGCGGCGCCCGGCCGCTCGCACCGGAGCACGCTCCGGAACTCGCACCGCGCGGCGCACGACCGCTACTAGGTCCGCCACCACCAAGCGCAGCACCACACCGCGTCGCACCGCGCGCAGTGCGGTGGCAGCGATGAGTCCGGCGGCCATCAACCGCGCCCTGACCGCGCAGCTCAAGCTGCTGGAGCGCCGTCTGGCGGACATCGAGCGCAAGCTGGACGCCGCCATCAGCGACCGCCGCGCCGGCGCGCCCGCTGCGCGCAGCACGTCCCGCACCGCAACGGTGCGCGCCCGGGCAGCGCGCCCCAGCGCCTCGAGGACCACGTCCAGGACAACGTCCCGGACACCCAGGCGCTCGGCGCCGACTCGCTCCGCGACCACCAGGACCACGGCAGCTCGGACCGCGGCACCTCGGGGGCGCCGCCCCGCGGCGGCCAGCACCAGCAACGGCCGCACCCGCACCGCGACGGCGGCCCGGGCCCGCCTGGCGACAGGCACCACGACCGGCAGAGGCGCCACCAGCACCACCGCGACCCGCGCTCGGCGCAGCTCCGCGGCAGCACCGTCCACCCGCACCCGCCGCACTTCCGCGGCTGCACCGTCCACCCGCACCCGCCGTACGGCGCCCCCGGCCCAGCCGGCGGCCAGGCCGACGGCGCGCAAGCGCGGCCGCATCACCCTCGCCGGGAGCGCACCCAGCGAGTCCTGACCTGCGGGCTGGCGGGGGCGGCAAGCCCCCGCCAGCTCAGCCCGCCGCCCGGCTGATGACCGCGGCGGCCTCGTCCATCTGAGCCAGGGAGACGTCCAGGTGGGTCACGCAGCGCACCGTGTGCTGCCCGAAGGCCGTGAGCAGCACACCGGCGCCGGCGGCCCGGGAGATCACCTGGTCGGCGGGCCGCTCCGTCTGGAGCAGGACGATGTTGGTCTGTACCTGCTCCGCGTCCACCTGGAGCCCTCGCGCATCGTGCAGGGCATTGGCCAGCCGCCGAGCCTTCTCATGGTCCTCCACCAGCCGCGGAAGCTGGTGCTCCAGCGCGTACAGGCCAGCGGCCGCCAGCACCCCTGCCTGGCGCATCCCCCCGCCCAGCCGCTTGCGCCAGACGTGGGCCCGCACCCGGGCGTCCCGGCTCCCCACCCAGAGCGACCCCACCGGGCAACCCAGGCCCTTGGAGAGGGAGAAGTTGACGCTGTCGGCGCACTCGGCCAGGTCGCGCAGCGGAATCCCCAGCCTAGCTGCGGCGTTTCCCAACCGGGCCCCGTCCAGGTGGACCAGCATGCCCATCTCCCGGGCGGTGCTGGCGGCGGCCCGGAGCTCCTCCGGCGCAGCCACCGTCCCCCCCCGGCGGTTGTGAGTCTGCTCCAGGCAGAGGAGTGAGGTGCGGGGCTCGTGGCCCGGATCGTTGAGGCGCTCCAGCTCCCGGAGCTGATCGGAAGTTGGGCAACCGGCATTGCGGGCGTCAAAGTTGCGCAGCTGGACCCCACCGATCACCGCTGCCCCGGCCAGCTCGTAATGGAGGATGTGCGCCTCTTTGTCAACCAGCACCTCCTCCCCGGGGTGAGTGGCGGTGAGGATGGCGATGAGGTTGGACATGGTGCCGCTGGGGCAGAGGAGAGCGGCCTCCTTCCCCAGAAGGCGGGCCACGTCGGCCTCCAGCCGGTTGACGCTCGGGTCCTCCCCGTAGACGTCGTCCCCCACCTCGGCCGCGGCCATGGCGGCCCGCATCCCCTCGGACGGACGGGTCACGGTGTCGCTGCGGAGGTCGATCACCCGACCATGCTAGCGAGAGCTCAGCTTCGGGAGGGCGTCTCCGCGGCGGCCACGTCCAGGAATTCCACCCGGTCACGTCCGCCCCTCTTGGCCGCGTAGAGCGCCCGGTCGGCCAGGTCGAGGAGGTTGCGGGCGCCCCGCGTGCCCTCGGGGAAGGTGACCCCCCCCACGCTGACGGTGATGGAGAGCCTCTCCCCGGAGTCCAGCTGGA
>JAJYXT010000024.1 GCA_021801645.1 bacterium | reverse complement strand
CCTCTGCACATTCACCGAGTCGCCCATGTCGAAGAGCACGTCCGGATCGTTGGGGGGTGTTGGGCTCATGTACAAATGTTCCCATCTTCGCCCCGCCTGTGGAAAGGTTCTGACCCACGCTCCTAGCCGTCGCCGTCCGCGGCAACCAGGAGCTGGGAATCCTCAACGAGCCCACCTCGGCCGACCCCATCGGCCAACACGACTCCCGGACCTTCATGCGGACCTCGCGCGATCGCGACTGTGCGGTCTTCCTCAACTCCCACCTGCTCAGCGAGGTCGAGCAGGTCGGCGATCAGGTGGCGGTGATCTCTCACAGAGGCCTGATGGCCCCAGCGCCATCGAGGGGCTCGTCGCTGCCGACGCCGTGCACATCGGTTCGCGAGTTACGGATGAGTGCACCATGGTCGCGATTCGGCGGTTGGTCGTAAATGACACCCTGGGTGAACTTCGCCTGCGAGTCCCGGCGACGTTCTGGTACCAAAGTGGTATCACCGGTCCGTGGCCATGACTGTCCGCACCGACCCGGAGATGGAGAGGGCACTGACCGCACTGGCTCAGGCCGAGGGCGCCTCCCGGCAGGAGGTCATCCGCCGGGCCGTGCTCGATCGCTACGAGCGTCAGGGCCACCGCGCCCGGGTGGAAGCGAGCTCAGGGAGGCTAGCAACCCGCTGGGCAGGCGTCATCGAGCGGTTAGGCCGCGTGTGACCGATGTCGAGTACCTGGACCTCGAGGACCTGCTTGGGCTGGTCCGAGCTCTCATGGTCGGGCCCGTCCGAGATGTTGGCCTCCTTGACACAGCGGCCGCCCGGCCGCGGTCGAGCGCCCTGGGAGAGAACACCTACCCAAGCCTCGATCTCAAAGCGGCGGCGCTGCTCCATTCGATCGCCCGGAATCACGCCCTCGTAGACGGCAACAAGCGCCTGGCCTGGCTAGCGATGGTGGTCTTCCTGAATCTGAACAACCACGCCGCCGATCTCGACGACGACGCAGCCTTCGATCTGGTCATGGACGCTGCTCAGGGCAGCGTTGAGGTCGAGGAGATCGCGGCACGACTCCGCATCGTTCCGACGGGCGCAAGTTGAAACCACGTGCGCAGCGTCAGAGGATTTTCTTACAGGCACGCTGTCCGCCGCGCACCAAACCTCGTCCTACGAGCTGAAGAAAAAGCAACGCGCTCCAGCGGCGCAGGGAGGCCGGTTTGAATTCAGCCATGAGCACCTTCCTTCCAAGCTGGTGGGGATCTCACCCCACTCAGCCTCCCTGGTCCGCCTGGCCACCAAGTTCCAACCAGCCCTCCGTTTCACGGCGGGGTCCACTCATCGGCTGACGTTAGTGCCCGCCCGCCGGGGACCTCGCTGCTGCAAACACGTTCTGGCGAAGTGGACTGCAGTGGCACTCCCTTAGATCAAGTTGGGGAGCCAACGGGGAGATTCGAACTCCCGGCCAGCGGTTTACGAAAGCGGGCGGCTTCGTCCGCTGGAAGCCGCAGCCGTTCATGACGAGTTCAGATGTCTGACTCATAAGCCTGCGATGTCCGCGTGCATTCGTGCTTGACCAGTCCTGACTGGGGTCAAGGTCTCCGCTATCCGGGAGTGCCGACGGGAGCGGAGCCCGCCTCGCGCGACACCTAAGTTGCTCGGGCCGACACCGAGGGGACAGCTACCGCGGGACCCGGGCCTGCGCCCAGGCACCATGCTGGCGATGGTCCACGATGTTGCGGTGCTACCCTCAAGGCACTGTGGCGCTCATGAGGCGGTCCACTGTGATCGGCCTGTTGGCCCTTGCCGTTCTCGGCCTTGGTCTTTCCGCTGCGGGCCAGAACTCCGGCGCGGCCACTGGCCAGCACCCGCAGGGCAGCCAGTATGGATCGATCATCGGATATCTGGATGCGTGCTCCGGCCTGCCCCCCATCCCGCTTGAAAGTAGGTATGCCTACGGAAAGGTCACCGTGCTCGCGGGACAGATCCACTGGATCGCCGTGGGGCCCGGGCAGTGGCAGGAGTCGATACCGACCACCATCGTGGCCAGGACAGTGGTTACCCCAGACTTGCCATTCCACTTCTTCCTGCGCGCTGGCAGGTACGTCCTCCGGGGGAACTACGGCCATGGGAGCAACGTATTCCCAACGGTATCCGTCGCGGTCGGGCCGGGCCTCACGGTCCACCTGAATATTCCCAATCAGTGCCGATAAAGAGGGGCCGCCGACCACGGGTGCAGCCTGACCAATCGGACCCTGCCCAGCAAGATGAGCCGGCTCGGCTCACGGATCTGGAGCGCCACCCAGGAGCACCTCTGTACTCATCCAGCATGGGGCATGTGTCGCAATTGGCGTAGCAGCCGGTGGGACGCCGTCCGCAACCGTGCAGACCGGCGTCCGCGGCCATGTCCGTAGTCGGTCAAGCGCTGGGATTGAGGGCCACACCATCCGGGGTCGCCGAGACGATGGGTCAGGCGCGCGATGGTCGGCCGATCGTCACGGTCCGTATCGACTCCTGCCGACACTCGCGCCGACTCCCCCCGGTCAGTCGCAGAGGCGTTTACGAGCGCAAGCTGCCGCGGGATCAGCCGGTCGTCGGCGTCTCTCTCGTTAGTCCTTCCGTAGCGTCCCCGCGGAGGTGCAGGAACCGCCTCCCGCGACGGGTGCCTGGAGCCAGGTGGCGTCAGCCGCGGCCACGCTTCTGGAGCACCCGCACTTCCCATGCGTGAAAGCAGACCGGCTCACCTTCTACCGGAGAAACGCGCGCAAACCCTCCCCCGCACTCGACGTTGTCGCCGTCAGTTGCGAACGGCTTGCCCAAGTGATCCGCCACGATCATGTCTTCGCCTGGGAGGATACTGTGGTCGGGAAGAAGGCGGACTCGAACCCGCTGTTGGTGCTGCCCCTCAACCAGAAAGTCGCAGTTGTCCCCGTCAGTGGCTCGTCGCAGGATGCCGCGCAGTAGTGCTGATTGCTGCAGGGCGCCGCGCAGGCTCAAGCTGCGGAAAGGCACGCTCCGTGGTCCATCTGCGTGATCTTCTAGGACCGTATACTCAGGCTCCGCGAAATGGAGCTCAGCCGACATCGGAGCCACGACGTCGCGGACCGACCCGGCGTCAGTGCCTGGCTGCAGCGTGATTTTGGCGACCCATCCGCTTTCGCCACGAGTCACCTCCAGGCTCCACCACCTCATCCCTCGGCGGGTGAGCCGACTGGCCAACATAGGAGCGGCGTCTCGCTCATCGGCGCCCGGAGGCCACAGCGATTCCTCATACTCACCCAAGGCGCAGGAGAAATCACCCTCAGTACATCTCCACTCGAGCATGTCCAGGTTCTGCTTAGCAACCAAGGAGAGTCCGTGGGTCGGGCAAGGCGGAAGGCCCCCTCCGATGAAGGGCTTCAGCAGAGACTGAAGCTCTGCCGTGAAACCGCAAACTGCCTCGGCGACGTTGGAGCCGTCAAGGACCAGTGCCCCAACAGCGTCTTCACCGGCCTTCAAGGTCACCGTGATCGGCAAGCTGCGCGAGCTCGCCGACCAAATGACCGCTGGACGGGCGCGGAAACCGATGTCCGAGAAGAGTGCCTGCAACCAATCGACGGGTGAACGGTCACACTGCATATCTGGGGAAGTGCAATTCGCGCATCAACTGGACAGCGAGCGGCGGGCTAAGTCGGTCCGCGGGTGAAGGGCAGCTTGGGTGCTCTTGGGCAGTCCTGTGGGGTCTCATCTGCGTCGGTTCGTGAAGGAGCCGCCGCGGAACCATCGTGGACGGCGAGGTCACGGCCGCGAGCGCTCCCCTGGAACTGTACCCGGTGATGCGGCGGGCGGTCGTGGCCGCCCCAAGGTTCCGCGAGGAACCAAGGACGCAGGCGCCGGGAACATCGTGGACAGAACTTCCCCCGTCTCGTAGTCGATAAGGACAATCGCCGTGGTCAATTCCGAACTGCCGCGGTGGTAAGGTGGCTCGACTGGGCCGACGACCACCGCCCAGACCCAAGCGTCCATACCCGCCCGTGAATGGCCGGGGCGAAGGAACTGCCTTAGCGGGCCGTCCTTGACGGCTATCAGTGGAGCATCCCTGAGCCCCTGGTGATTCTCGTTCCGCACTCGGCTGACGGCGTAGGCCTCAGTGACACCCGTACTCGGTCTGAAGTCCGGCGGCTTGCGGATGACCTGCGGCTGTACCGGCGGCGCCATAATAAACCACGAATCGCCGTCCCAGCCCCAGGTGTCAGCGTAGGTGCCCCCGCTGTTCGCCGCGATGCCACCGAACAGCACAATAGCGTCGATGCTGGTCGAGGTCGCGATGGCGGCCCTCGCTCTCGGACCCGGGGTCTGGACGGCTCGCGGGGACCACGTCCGTCCGTCCCAGTGCCAGGTCCTCCCGAATCCATCCAGCTGAAGCACCCCCGTTCCCTGGGGTTCGGTAGCCAGCAATGGTCGCGGGGAGTCATCCCAGGAAGAGCGGTTGATCGCGGCGGTGTTGATCCGGTGCTCCTCGGCCAGGAGAAGCGTCCAAGCCTCCCCATCCCACCCCCAGGTGAGGTAGCGCCCAGCCGGGCTTCCGGGCACCCGGTATCGGTTGCATTGATAGAGGATCACCTGTTCCGTGATTGGATCGAACGCCATGCTAGCCCCGGCATCGAACGGGCTCGGATGGTAGATCGGCCACAGGAACGGGTCCCCCGCAACAGGGTCTGCGGTCACGCCTCCGTCGGCCACCGGCGCTGAGGTGCACTCCTGGAGGCTCCATGCACGGTCCGCACGGAGCCATGTCTGGACCAGAGGTGGGCTAGGGCCACTTTCTGATCCGGACGCTCCTGTCTGGCGTTGAAGCGGCTGAGTGACCAGCAGCATCTGGTGACGCTTCGGGTCGAAGGCCATCAGGCTATGGACGCCACATACAGGAGTGCCATGTTGGGGGCCCTCACGCCACCTCGACCCATCCCATACCCACGTGTCCTCGAGCTCGACGAGCGGTCGCTCGGCCTTGCCCGTCGCCTGTGCCCCGCCGAACAGCACCAGCTCGCCGCTATCTGCGTCGTAAGCGATGCTCGGGTCGTGGCGAGGCAAGGGCGACGATCTGGTGGTCGCCCGGCTCCAACCTTCCGGGCGCCAGATCCACGTATCGCTCAAGCTTCGGTAGTTGGCTCCTCCGAAGAGTAGGAGCTGGTCAGCGCTGGCGTGGTGGGCCATCACCGCTCCGGCTCTCGGTCCCGGAGCGTTTCGGCGAGCGCCCAGTGGCCTTCTCACACCGGAAGGATGGCACGAGGGGCGGTCAACAGCAAGGCGCGTTCTGACAGGCCAACTCGATCGTCTGCTGAACTTCAGCGGTCCCAAGCTTTCCGTAGTCGCTCCGCGTACGTTCACCAACGAGAGCCGTCGATGGCCGGCCTGCCCTTTGACTTGGCCCCGCCGGTCCGCTCTCAGAACTGGCGTCAAAACTGGGGTCAGCGACCGCGCGGGGCTCCTCCATGCATCGACCCAGGAGGCCTATTGCTCTCAAAAATCGGAGCCGACGGGGAGATTCGAACTCCCGGCCAGCGGTTTACGAAACCGTGGGCCCCGAGATGACACCTCCCTAATCGGGAACTAGGATGACTGCAATTATGACTGCAATAAGGACCCTGGGTTACTCGGACCGATCTCGTCCACCTGGGGCACGGGGTGATCGAGGGCCTCTCAGTCCATCAAGTCGATCAGGGCCCCCCGCCGCCGATTGCTGTGACCTCGGTTGGGGCGCCCTGACGACGCTGCAAGAGGACACGTTCTACCGTCACCCCCTGAAGCAGGCCCGACGGTCAGCGAGGCTGCGCTCGGAGCGGGCTCGGGCGGTAGCGCTGGTATTGGCATTCTTGAGTGCAAGGCGGCCGCTGAACGCGTAAGGGTCCAGACCCAATGGTGTCAGCTCCCGGGCGAGCCCGACCTCGACGGCGACGACCCCGCCAACTGCCAGTCCCGCCCCCACCGGCGACCGGGACGTTTTCATTGCCGTCCATGACCTTGGTGTCTCCGGATCAGGGCTGGGTGCTCACCTGGACTGACAAATGGGGTCCCCTCAGTACCCAGGATGCCCCAGAGAATGTCCCGGCCAAGATCCAGCTCTCCGATAGCCTCCCCCGCAGTCCGGGAGGTGTCCGTCAGAAACTGATGGACCACATCCCCATGGGGCCGTTCCAGACGAGGAGCCAATTGGACAGGACATCCCGGCCGATCAGCGCGATGATGGGCTGGGGAGGCTGAGCCTGTCCGAATTGGACCCTCAGCCCGCTCAGGTCTACCCCGACGGCTGCCTGGGCTTCCAAGATGAGGTTGGGGATCGAGGTGAAGACCAACCTGGCAGGGTAGGTACTGTGCTTGGCCTTCCCTGCCGCCGTCCCGGTTTCGACCTGTCCTACGGGCGGCACGCCGAGAGCCTCCGGAACCGAGCGATCGATCCCGGTCAGCGTCGCACCGGTGTCCAAGAGGGCCAGTCCCGACGCGCCCTTTGGGACCGGTGCCCCCTCTTTGGTCTTCAGCTCGGCGATGCGGGTCGGGACGTGGACCTCTATGGGGAAGACCGCCCCGACCTGAACAAGCGCCCCGGGGTTGGGCGGGGGAGGCGAACCCGTCCCCGAGTGGAAAACGGAACTATAAACGGGCACTGATCAGACCCGCAGCTAGAGCTGGGAACTGCGCGTCATGATCGGTCTCCACGACGTCCCTGATCAAGAACGGTTCCAGCCCGAACTCAGTAACTCCCGCGTCGTAGGCGGCTGCGAAGGTCGGAAAGAAGCCCAGAAGTGTCTCGCCGCGTACAACTGCGAACTCGCCTTCGTGACCCTCGAGCCACTTCGCCCGATTGGCGGCGAAGAACTCCAGCTCCTCCTGCAGAGGCGTTTCCATCATTGCCCCTCCTAATAGTGTCGGTCGGCGGCCGCGCGGGTCATGGCCGCCTGCCCGTGTCAGCAACCCAGTCCCGCCAGCCGAAGTTTACCCTCCCCCGCGCCTTAGTGGTCCCCGACATAAGTTCATCAGGGGTCACGCTGCCAGCTCTTGGAGGCGGTGCTCGAACTCTGCACGGGTGAAGCGCCAAGCGAAGGGGCGGGCCCGAGCGCGCGAGCGTGCTTCGAATGCGAGGATGCGGCGTTCCAGTTCGGAGAGGTCGTGGGCCGCCGCGGGGGTGAGCACCTTGCGCTGGATGATCCCGAAGTAAATTTCCTGCTGGTTGAGCCAGGAGGCGTGAACCGGTGTGTGCACGAGGATGAGGTTGGGATACTGCTTCTGCAGCCTGTCGATGGCCTTGCGGCCCCGATGGGAGGAGCCGTTGTCCACGATCCAGAATACGCGGCGGGCCGAGCGGTAAGGGTCCTGGCCCATGACTTGCTCCACCAACCGACCGAAGGCGGCGATGCCGGTCTTGGCCTCGCAACGTCCCCAGGGAAGCCCCCGTTGCACGTCCCAGGCACACAGGTACTGGAGTGCCCCGCAGCGCCGGTAATCGCTCTCGACTCGGCCCCGCCGGCCCGGCCGTGGCGGCTCCACCCGGTGGCGACGGGCCTGGATTCCGGGCTTTCCATCCGCGCACACCACCAGGTCGTTCGGTCCCAACCGGCGGCCCTGCCACACTCTCTGGTAGAGGTCAAGGATGACTGCGGCTTTGGCCTGGAAGTCAGGATCCCGTGGGTGGATCCAGCTGCGGTAGTGCCAGGGCTTGAGCGCGTCCTCGGCCAGGATGCGCTGGACGGTGCGCACACTCACCATGATGCCCTCGCCAACCACCACCTCCTGGATGCTGGTCGCGGAGTGTCGGCTGAACGGGAGCTGGCGTTGACTGGGCAGTTCACAAGCAACCGCGATCACCACTGCCCTGGCCATGTCCGAGAACACCCGCGGCCGTCCCGCCCGCGGCTTGTCCTCGAGGACGAACCCGGAGGTGGCCCATAGCCTTCGCCACCGATAGACCCAGTTCGCACTCTGGCCCAAGCGCCGCGCGGCTTCGGGGCTGCGGATCCGCGGGTACCGGCGCAACAGCAACGCCAGCTGAGCCCGCTGCACGGCAGCGTGAGCTGCGCTCCGCTGGCGCGCTACCGCTCGCGCCAGCCGGATCTGCCGGCCTGAGAACCTAGGCTGCCAGTCGGGAGGAGGGCCTCCATGCCAGTCGCGCTGGCGCAGGGGCGCATAGGGTAACGTGTGCAAGACGCGCCTCCGGAGTCTGGGTGGTGATCACAACACCCGTGCTACGGGGGCGCGGTCGTGTTCGTTACGAGATCAGTTCCTGACCCCTGACGAACTTATGGCGGACACCACTTAGGCACCCTTGCGGGCCGAGCAGCAGTGTCGCCGCGGGGACCTGGCCAGGTGACAGCGGACCAGGCTCTGTCCCGGAAGGTCCCCCAGCCGGGTCCGGAACTGGCTGCTGACCCGTCGGCTCTCCGACTCCAGCCTTGCGCAACCCCACACCGGGCGCCGCCGGGTTTGACACCCCCCCGGCCAGCGTCCTACGCAGGTCTATTCTGTCTGTCAATGCCGGATCTCAGCGTCGTGCTCGAAGCCATGCAGCGCCACCACCCTTGGGCAACTCTCCGGATCACGGGCACAGAGTGGCGGCACAGGGGCCTGCAGAGGGAGGCGTTTGAGCGTGCTGCTCGCGCGGCTGCAATCGACACTGTGACGCTCAACAGTGCCCACTCCCGACCTGAGGAGGAAACGGAGCCTTGGTCGCTATGGCGCCGAGAACCGGACCTTGTGCGAGCCGTGTTCGTGGCAGGGCAGCAGACGGTTACTGCCGTGTGGAACGGCGGCACCTGGTGGTCCTGGTCGCCGTCGCAAGGAAGGATGACCAATTCGGGTGATCCCCACCATGAACACGGCATGGGACCCGGGGAGGGGTTGGTGGAGCCGGGCAAGCTGCTTCCATTCGTTGATCTGGAGGTTCAAGAAGAGACCAGCCTGGCAGGTCGCCCAGCGTACCGGCTCATAGCACGGCCCCTGCCACCTGTCTGGCCACGCTCAGGGCCCCACATCGAACTTCACTTCCTGGGCTCTGGCGCTGATGAGTATCGGCTCACGGTCGACGCTGAACGCGGTCTGCTCCTCCGGACGGAGGCTCGTCTAGAAGGCCTTCCGTTCGGGGTCATCGAGGTTAGCGAAGTTGTGTACGACCAAGATCTCGACGGGAACGTATTCCGGCCGGTGTTAGGGGACACGGATCCGGCACCGGCTGTTTGAGGGCCACTGACGGCAACCGGCATCGGCCGCGTCTAGGCCGACGTGGCCTGCTAAGAGCGACTTTAAGTCGCGTCCCGGGGTCTAGATCGGCGGGCCTTTGCTGTCACGCTAGCACAGCCGAGGAGGCGCCATCAGCTGCCCCTTCCAGTTAGCCCCTGATCCTTGCCGTGGTGGAGGAGGTGGCCGAACTGACGCTCCGCGACCTCGGCGACGAATGGGCCGCCCGTGCCGCCCAACAGGCGGCCACCGGGCGGATCGTGGAGATCGCCAGGCTCCCGGGGTTGGCGGATATCCACCTCGTCGGCTACCCTAAAGACCGGATCCGGGGCGGTGTCGGGGCGGCTGAGGTCCAACCTCGACGGCACGGTCGCCGTCCCGTCAGACCCGCCGTAAACAGCTTCATCCTGATCAGCGGCGACAAGGCCACTCTGCTGGGGCCGCGCCCCGGCCGGGCAGCCTACGCGCATGAGACCGTGGAGGAATCCCGGACCGTCGAGTGCTCGGTCGATGAGAGCCGCGAGCTCCTGCTCGCCTGGTAGGGGTGCAGGTCAGCTTCACCCACCGCTGGCCCTGTCACACAGTGGTGGCAAAATACACGCCTCCACTTGCCGAGGGAACCTCTCGGCCCCGCCGAGGCAATCTGGGGATGTGCGGCACATAGGCCGACATCAACTACGGAGTTCCCCTCGGGCCGACTCTCACAGGCGGTCCTGTGCCCAGCCGAAGCATTTGCAGCAAGCCACACCTAAGCCGGGCCATCGCCTCGATGAGGCTGGAGTCCGGACCAAGAGGACCCGCCGCGTGCCCGATCGGATCCGAACTCCTCGAAGGGCCAGACTACGGTGGCCCTCTGAGCCGCGTCGATGACCCTGGCACCATCAACGGACGTCGTGGACTCGGGGATCTCGAAGGCGGGCCAGGCACAGACGAACTTCAGCGGCCCCGGGGGCGGGAGGGGCCATACCCAGTAGGCCTGCCGCCAGGCCAAGCTGCTTCCCGACCCATCGCGACCCCAAAGAATGGGTCCGACGCCGGGATGCGCGATGAGCCTAGGCCCGGTCCGCGGCAAGTTGGTCACCTTGCGCCCGTCGGAGAACTCAAGACCGAACCTGAGGAAGCGCGGCGGGAGTCTGCCGTTGGTGACCTCCTCTGGGGAAACAACCAGGAATTGACTCGTGCTGGGTTCGTCCGCTAGGGTCATGGCCCTCAAGCGGACGACCAAGTCAAATTCGAAGCCGGTCGGATAGGCAGCCCTCCCGCGCAGAGCGACGACTACCGTCTGTGAGGCGGCCAAGAGCAGCTCCAGGGGCAGGGCACCCGGGATGACATTGTCGGGCGGCCCGACCCACTCCGGCTGGACCGGGGGCGAGACCCTAGAAGTAGCCAAGGCTATGCGTCGCCGTCGTCCGGCCAGAGCGCAGTGGCGCCGGCGGCGGCCGTGAGGATTGCGCCCGCATCAACGACAGCCTTGGTCTCCTGGATCTCCATGGCCGGCCAGGCGCAGACCAAGGTCATCGCGCCCGGTGGCGGTAGCGGCCAGACCCACATGCGTTGCACCCACTCGCGGTTGGTCCCTGCCCCGTGCTGGGGACTCAGGCGGGGAAGCCCAGGGTTCGGATCCGCTGGATGCCCATCCCGACTTCCGCCTCCGGCGACACGCCCATCCGCGAAGTGGATCTCAAACCTGAGTGCGTCTGGGTCGGGCCGCGAATCGGAATAGAAGCCGTTCCTGACTGCCTCCGGGCGGCCGGTGTGGCGCCACTTGGCAACTATCTCGACTCCAAAGCCGGTGGCGCAGGCTTGAGCGCCGAAGACGGCGACGACCGCCTGCTCAGACTGCCCCATGAGCAATCGGGCTCCGAAGGGAGCCGGTATGACGTTGTCCGGTGGCCCTGCCCAAGGAGGACGCGACCCTCGGCGGGGAATCGGAGCAGGCGGTGGCAGGTGCTCCTCGTCAAAGAACGACACTCCGACTCCTCTACCTACCGAATCCCGGGCCCGCCTAGGGTCACCGCGAGCGTGACCGTCGGCGTTCACGCGTCATCGCCATGGTGCCGTTGTGGACGGCCAGTGTCAAATCCCAGGCCTGGGTGGAGCGCCTCACGGAGATCTAATAGCCCGAGGGGCAGGTGCAACCCCAGAAATGCGCTCGGGCGCACTGTCGGGCGGCCCAAGCAGACGTCCGAGCTGCTCCGCGGCCTGGCGCTTGAGACTCGGCAGCAGTCCCGCGTAGGTGCTGGCGGTAAGCGCCAAGCTGGTATGCCCCAGAAGATGGCTTACGGTCGCCAGATCCGCTCCCGAACCCAGCATCAGGCCCGCGTACGCGTGCCTGAGGTGGTGCCAGCGGATCACGGGGATGGAAGACCGCTCCAGGGACGCCTCGAACTTGTGCGTGATCGCCGTGCCATTGCGCGGTCGTCCCAGCCGGGTCGTGAATACCAAACCTGGAAGCGGCTCCAGCCACCGCCTACCAGCGGAAAGTCGGGCGTCAGCTTGAGAATCTCGCTCCTCCTGAAGCGCCGCTGCGGCTGTCCCGGTGAGTGGGATGGTCCGCCGAGAGCTGCTTGACTTGACTTCCACCAGCCGGTATTTGCCCTCGATCCGCTGGAGGGACTGGGTGACATGCAGCTCTTGGCGGTGGAAGTCGACATCCTGCCACCGCAGGCCGAGCAGCTCACCCTGCCGTAGGCCCGTGTGGATCGCGAGCGACGCCAGGCGGTGCAGCGAGGCGTCATCCAGTGCTGCCAGGACCGCGTGTGCCTCCGATGGGGTTAGAACGCGGGGAGCCGTGTGAGGCACGCGCGGCGCCGACGCGAGAGCGGCGCTGTTGCTGGCCAGAACCCCCCACCTTTGGCCATCGTGCAGAGCTGCCCGCATGACGGCGCGCACGTGCGCACACGTTCTGGGGGACAGTCCAGCGCCCTGTAGGGTCGCCAGCCCTGCTTCGACCTCCTGAGGCGACAGGCTGCGAAGCCGACTGCGCCCCCAGGTCGGGAGGATCTGGAGCGTGACCAGCTGACCGTACCTTCGGGCCGTGCTCGCGCGCAGCCGCGGAGTGATGTGCTCCAGCCACTGGGTGCAGAAGGTTCCCACGGTGAGACGTTCTGGCGGAGCTGGCAAGCCAGACGCGGCCTCGCGCTGGAGCCTCTGCAGAGCCAGAGCCGCCGCGTCCCGAGTGCGGGCGTAGGCGGACCTCCGCCTGCCGTCAGGGAGGCTGACTTGAGCGAGCCAGCGCCCGTCTTGGCGCTTCGAAATGCTTCCCTCGTGATTGCCGCGGCGTCCGACTCTGCCCTTCATATCCAGCCTCTACGTCCGCCCACCGACCTCCCTCAGCCTACTGGGACTACGGTGGATGTCGGGGGAACGGTGACGCGTCCACGACTCCTGCCCATAGGGCTACTGGGGGTGCGCTCCCGGGATTCGCCGGACACTCCGCCACCGTGCTGGGTCCCGCTGACCAGCAGAGCCGATGGGTCCACCCCGGGGCCGCCGACGGGCGCCCGGGGCCGATAATCCAAGGGTAAGACCATGGCGCCATGGTCCTGGTCCACGACTCCTGAGCGACCGCCCCGGCCAACGTCGGACCGCTGCCAGCCCAGCTCTTCGGTCTGGCCTCGGGTCGGACTCAAAGCGACTTCCAGGATCGGCTGCGGGCCGGCCGACCCCCCAAGTTGACTGCAATTTTGACTGCAACTGGGGCGGTTTGAAGTGGACTACTGCGGTCATAGCCGAACTCAGAATGTGGAGCCGACGGGGAGATTCGAACTCCCGGCCAGCGGTTTACGAAACCGCTGCTCTACCACTGAGCTACGTCGGCCTGGTCGCCCGCGCACGCACTCTCAAGACAGTGATGCTGCACCCAGTCTAACTGCTGCCCAGAGGAACTCTTCACGGGCAGGTCTGGTCCGAGCAGAGCCTCCTGGCAGACCTTGCCTTCAAGGATGACCGGCCGCGCGGGGCCAAGTGTCGGCGCCGGTGCGAAGTTCGCTACATAGTTGCTCGGCGATAAGCAATAATGGGGCATGCCTGAACCACAGTTTCAGTCCGTGGGCCACAGTCCCGTAACCCTCTCACCGGGCGAGCCGGAGTCCGTCTCCGGGCCCCGGCTGCGCGCGGCGGTTCTCAGATTGAGCCGCCGGCTCCGCACCATCGAGGTTGGCAGCAGCCTGACTCCGGCGGAGTTCTCGGCCCTGGCAACGATCGTTCGCGCGGGCCAGATCAGGCCCTCGGTGCTGGCCCAGGCTGAGGGCCTCAACCCCACGATGCTCTCCCGAATGCTTGCCCGAATGACCTCGACGGGAGTGGTGACCAGGGGAGTTGATCCCCGCGATCGACGGGCGGTCGTCCTCCGGCCGACGCCGGAAGGGCGCCGCAGGCACCAGGAACTTCGAGACGTTCGAGCCCGCCTCTTGGAAGCGGCGCTCGAGCAACTCCCGGCCGCCTCGCGCCAAGCGGTGCTTGAGGCCCTGCCCGGGTTGGAGGCCCTCGCCGACCTGTTGGGCCAGCCCTGACCTTGACCCTCTTCGCAGCCACCGGCGCATCACCACCTCATGGCTGACCGCTCGCGCCGATGGCTCCACCTGCTGTGGCCCGAGTGGATCGGGACGAACCTCCGAATCATTCTCATCGCCCGCCTGACCATGAGCGCCGCCCGGGCCATCGCGGGAGTGGTCACCGCGCTCTACCTGGCGGCTGAGGGCTTCTCCGCCGTCGAGCTGGGACTCCTGTTCTTCGTTGTGACCGCCACGTCGGCGGCGATGGCCACGGGTGTCGGGCTGCTCGCCGATCGGTTCGGCCGTAAGCCCTTCCTGATCGCGATTCCACTCTTGGCGGCCCTGGCGGCGGTCGTCTATGCCTTCTCCCGCAACCCGGCGGTGCTCTTTGTCTTTGCAGCCGTAGGCACCTTCGGCAGGGGCGCGGGCGCCGGAGGGGGCAGCGTGGGCCCATATCAACCAGCGGAATCGGCCTTTGTCGCGGAGGTGGCGAGCGGACAGGTCCGCGCCGCCGCATTCGGGAGGTTGGCATTCTTCTCGGCGCTCGGGGCGCTGGCGGGCGGGCTGCTCGCCGCCCTGGCCCACACCCACCCCCATCTTTCCATGGCGGACGCCACGGCGGTCTACCGCCCGGCGTTCCTGGCGGCGGCGTTTCTTGCTGCTGCGGCGGGGGTGGTGGCCATCGGACTTCAGGACCAGCCGGCATCCAAGGCACCGGCTCGTGGCCGGCGCCGGATCCGCTGGCCCCGCCGGTCGTGGCCAGCGCTGTGGCGCTTCTGGGTGACCAACAGCGTGAACGGCGTCGCCATCGGCATGTTCGGCCCCTTCATGAGTTACTGGCTATACGTTCGCTACGGCGCCACCCCTGGGGAGATCGGCCTCCTCTTCGCGCTGGTCAATCTTGGATCCCTGGTCTCAACCCTGTCGGCTGCCTCGATCGCGCGCCGGGTGGGGACCGTTCCGGCCATCGTGGGAGTGCGCGCTGTGACCGGGGTCATGCTGGTACCCATGGTCCTGGCCCCGAGCTTCTGGATCGCAGGTGGCCTCTACTTCATCCGCATGGTGGTGCAGCGGGTGGGTCTGCCATTGCGGCAGTCTTTCACGCAAGACCTGGCGGACCCAGCGGAGCGCGCCAGCCTTGCCGCCCTCTCCAACCTCCCCGCGCAGGGGACCATGGCCGGGAGCCAGGTCCTGGCCGGCTACCTCTTCGACGACGTCAGCCTGGCCGCCCCGTTTGAGCTAGCCGCCCTATTTCAGGTCGCCAACGCCGTGCTCTATGGAGCCCTGTTCGGCCCCTGGCGACCCCGGCGCAAGGACCCGGGCTTGCCCACCCCAGGCGAGTCAGACAGCGTGCTGTCTCCGCAAGAAGCTGAGCCGTAGAGCTGGAGCCCCTACCGATTTTGGGCCGCCGGAGCTTGCTGCCCCGGGAGGTATCCCGGAACTAATCCCGCCGGAACGAGAGGTAGAGACCGCAGACGGACTCCGACGGCCGCCGCGATGGCATTGGCCAGGGCCGGGGCCACGGCGATGATAGGCGTCTCTCCGGCCCCGGCGGGCGGTTGGTCGCGTCGATCCATCAGGATCACCTCGATGGGGGGCACGTCGCTGAACCGGGGTACCCGGTAGCTCCCGAGGCTCGCGTTGCGAATCTGTCCTCGCTCAAAGTTGATGGCTTCGCAGAGGGCACCACCCAGACCCATCACCGTGGCTCCTTCGATTTGGCTGACAAGGTTCCCGGGGCTCACGACCGCGCCGCAGTCGTACCCCGTGACCACTCGGCGCACCCGGAGCTGCCCGGTCCCATCCACTTCCACCATGACCGCCGTCGCTATCCGCCCGTCCTTCTCCAGCCCGGCGGCGATCCCCCAGCCCTGTCCTGCCCCCGAGGAGCGAGACTCCCAGCCGGCCGCTTCAGCGACCCTGCGGAGGACCTCGGCGAGACGTTGGTCGGTGAGATGGCGGAGGCGAAAGCTGAGGGGATCAGCTCCGGCGAGCGCCGCCAGCTCGTCGATGTGGGACTCCCGGGCAAAGCTATTGGCGGTTGCCGCCAGGGCCCGGTACGACCCCTGGCGTAAGGGGGAGGCCGCGGGCTGGTACACCAACTTCTGGTTGGGTATGCGGTACGGGGGACGGAGGGCGGCCGTGCCGGAATTGAGATTGGTGAACTCCCAGGCGCCGATGGCTCCCCCAGGACCGAGAGCCGAAGTGACGTCGATGACCGCGGCCGGGCGAAGGTACCCCTGAGTGAACTCGTCAGCACGGGACCATCCGACCCGGACCGGCCGGCCGGCTCGTCGGGAGAGGATCGCCGCCTGGACAGCCACCTCCCCGGTGTGCTTGCCCCCGAATCCGCCCCCGAAGTCCGGGACGACGACGCGGACCGAGGACTCGGGGATCGCCAGCGCCTCCGAGAGCTCCCGGCGGACCGCGAAGGGCCGCTGGGTGCCGGTCCAAACCGTCACCCGGTTACCGCTCCAACTGGCCAGTGCCGCTCTCGGCTCCATGGGCACGTGGGCGATGTACGCAGCGGTGTACGTGGCCGCCAAACGATATGCGCTCGATGCCAGCGCCTCCTCGGGGTGGCCGGTCACTTCAGTCAGGGCACTCTCCCACCCCTCCCCCGCGACCGGGTGAGATCGCAGGTGGGATTCCAGGGTGTGCGACCCGACTTGCGGCGGTGGGCTCCACCTCGGGCGGAGAGCATCCAGCGCAGACTTCAGGGAAGCCGCATGCTCGGCCACCACCCCGACCAGCTTGCCCTCCACTAGGACCTGGACTCCAGGTACCGCCGCGGCGGCCTTCAGGTCCGCATCGATCAGTTCCGCCCCGGGGAACGGGCGGGCCAGCACCCGCCCATGCAGCAGCCCTGGAAGTGATAGGTCGGAGGGAAACCGCTTAGCTCCGGTGACGGCGAGCCACGAGGTGGGCCGCGGTGCCTCCCTCCCGGCGATCGTCCATTCCGCCGGGTCACGGAGCGGCTGGTCGGCGCCGGCGCGGCGAACTGTCCTCAGCCCCCGTACCAACTGCCCATAGCGCACCCGGCGAGCGCGGTCCTCGGAGCGCACCTCACCCCGTTCGGCGATCAGCTGCTCTGCCGGCAGCGAGAGCTCCTCAGCTGCCAGCTCGAGCAGCCCGGTCCTGGCGGCGGCCGCTGCCCGGCGCAGGTCGCGTCCCGCGTCGGGCATGGACCGACTGCCGAAGGTTCCGATGTCGAAGGGAGAGATGTCGGTGTCCCCCATGACGAGAGTCACATCCCCCAATTCCACGCGCGATTCCTCGGCCACCAGTTGGCAGAGGGCGGTGCGGTTGTCCTGGCCGCCATCCACCTTCCCGATGAAGGCGGTGACCGCGCCCGTCCCCCCTATGTGGACGAAGGCGCCGCCGTTGCGCCATCCCGGCCCGCCAGACCCCTCGTCCTCAGGGCCGAGGACGGCCACCATTCCCTCAGGCAACCGATCGAAGTAAGGGCGTTCCATCGCCGGCGTGAGATCGAACGGGCGGCCTCCCGCGGGGAAGTCGGTGATGGCGGTGGGCTGATCACCGTGTGGCACCGAGGTCATCTGGGATGCCCGCCGCACCGCCCGGACAATCCGCGAATAGGTGCCGCAGCGACAGATATGGGGCTCGAGTGCGGCTCGGATGGTGGCCTCGTCCGGGTTCGGATCGCCGGCCAACAGCGCCACCGCCCCCATCACCATGCCCGGGGTGCAGAACCCACACTGGAGCGCCTCCTCGGCCACGAACGCGGCCTGGACAGGATGCAGCTGGCCGGGGTCGGCAAGCCCCTCAATCGTGGTGACCGCGCGGGTGCCGACCTCACCGAAGAGCACCCGACAGGAGAATTCGGCCTTGCCATCGATGAGAACCGTGCAGGCCCCGCAGCGGCCCTCGCCACATCCGTACTTCGAACCCTTGAGCCCCAGCTGATCGCGAAGCACGCTGAGGAGCGGTGTCTCAGGAGGAGCCTCAACCCGCCGCTCCGAGCCGTTGACCCTGACCACCGTTCCGTCCATGCGCACACCCCCCAACCGCCTGCCCCAACTAGTCGCACCGCACCAACCAGAACACCGGCACCCTGGGGGCCGCCGTTCCCAGCGGCCCCCAGGCCTTCACTCCGCGGGACCGGATGCCAGGGTGATGCTGGCCGAGTGGGCATTGCCCGCGGCGTCAACCCAACCGAACAGCGCTGTCTGCCCTGGCTTGTCCGCGTGGATCGCGGTGGTCAACTCGGCAACCGAGGTGATGGGCTTGCCGTTGAAGGAGGTGATCACGTCACCGGCAGCCAGCCCGGCCCCCGCCGCCGGAGTCCCAGGCACGACCGCGACCACCAGCGCTCCGGAGCTAACCGGCGGGGTGTAACCGAAGCCACCGAAACCGCCCTGGCCGGCGGCGCTCACGTTCTCGGCCTCGATCCCCAGGTAGGCTGGCGCCCCGATCTGAATTGTGGAGCTGGCCTCGCCCTTCTGGATCTGGCTGGCGATGGAAAGGGCCCGGTTGATGGGGATGGCGAATCCGACCGTGGAGGCCGTCTGGCCCCCTCCGGTCTCGGCCGCCGTGTTCATCGCGATGACCTGGCCGGCGGCGTTAACCAACGGTCCCCCGGAGTTCCCCGGCTCCAGCGGAGCGTCGATCTGGATCATCCCGGTGAGGTTCTCTGAGAGCCCGCTCCCCTGATCGGTGGCGGTGATCGAACGATCGAGGGCTGTTACCGCCCCCTGGGTGACAGTCGGAGGCCCGGGAAGCGCCAGCGCGTTGCCGATGGCTACCACCGGCTCCCCCACCTGGACTGTGTTGGAGTTGCCCAGCACCGCGGTGTGGAAACCGCTGCCACCCTCGATCTGAACCAGGGCGACGTCATCGGTGACATCTGTCCCGACCACCTTGGCCTGGTAAGTTGGGCCCGAGCCGGCCACTTGGGCGGTCAGCGTGAAGGCACCAGCCACGACGTGGTTGTTGGTCAGCACCTCCCCGTTGGAGGTCAGGATTATCCCAGTCCCGCTGGAGGTCTGGCCCTGGGAGGACCAGGTCAGATCGACCACCGCCGGGTCCACCTTGGCCGCCAGCCTGGAGGCGTTGATCTCACTGGAGCTCGTCCCGTTGCCACTTCCCGCAGACGGGCTGGGAATGGACTGAGAGGCGGTGGCGGGCGCCTTGGATGTCAATCCGCCTCCCAGTTCGTAACCGCCCAGGCCCACAGCGCCGAGCAGCGCCACAGCGGCCACGCCGGCCGCCACCATCCGTCCGATGGGACGACCCTTGGAGGGGCCGGTCGGGCCCGGACTCCACGAACCCGGCTCGGGCGGCGGGGAGTCCCAGTTACCGCCGGCACCGCCGGTCGATGGCGGCACCCAGCCCTGGTCCGGCGGGCCGATCACCGGGCCGGGCTGCCACCCAAGGGCGGGCTCCGAGGGGTTGGACGGCCCCTCGCTCGAAGGAAGGATCTCATCATCTCCGCTCATGGCCAACTCCTCTGGGTACCACCCGATCCGTCCACCGGCTCGGGCTTCTCCTCTACTATTTCCCTCTCGCCTTAGAGTTGGCTCGGAGAAGGCTGAGGCTGACCGGGGAGTTTGCGGTGCGTTGGCTCAGTCGGAGGAAGCCAGCTCCCGGACCGCTTGGAGCACGTCCTCAGCATGTCCCTCAGGTTGGACTCCGGTCCAGGAGCGGACCACCACCCCCTCCGAGTCGACCAGGAAGGTGTTCCGGTGTACCCCTTCCCCGCCGGGACGCGGCCCCCAAGACCCGAACATCTCCGCCACCTGATGATCCGGGTCGGCCAGCAGCGGCAGGTCGGGGGCCCCGCAGCTAGCGGCGAAGTCCCGCTTGGCGTCAACGTCGCCGACCGAGCATCCGTAAACCGCCGCGCCGGCGGCTCGGAAGTCGGCCAGCAGCCTGCCGAATGCCCTGGTCTCGATCGTGCAGCCGGAGGTGTGGTCCTTGGGGTAGAAGTAGATGACCCAGGGATGTCCCCCCAGCTCCCGAGAGTCGACCACCTCGCCGGTGCCCGCCGTGAGGCGAAACTCCGGCACGCGGCTGCCTGACTTCAGCGCCACCTCACACCTCCAGTTGTCGACCGAGTCCTCAGGGTAGCACTCCCCCGTCGCGGCCTCCGGCCCACAGAGCGTTCATGGCCAGCTCCGGTTCGAGCTCGTGGACGAGGTGAGCGCCGGACCCTACCGCCGCCGGAACCACCACCCGGTCCCTTCTGGCCCGGCGCTTCTTGTCGCCGCGCCAGGCCTCCGCGATCCGGGTGCGGGAGAGATCCCGGGGTGGGGTCACGGGGAGTCCCAGTCTGCTCAGGGCGCTCTCGAGGACCGGCGCCAGCTCCGGGGCAGTGAGCCCCAAGTCAGCCCCCAGCCGGGCGGCAGCGACCAGCCCGATGGCCACAGCGGGCCCGTGCGCCAGCCGGTAGTCGCTGGACGCCTCCAGCGCGTGGGCGTAGGTGTGTCCCAGGTTGAGGGCAAGGCGCTGGCCGTGGTCCTCGGGATCAGCCGCCACGTAGGCCAGCTTGATGCGCACCGCCTGCTCGATCAAGAAGGCGAGTTGGCCGCCGGTCCAGCGACCCCTTAGTCTCCCCATGAGGTTGAGAGCGAGCGGGGAGCCGAGGACGCTGCATTTGACGATCTCCGAAAGGCCGTGTACCCAGACCTCCGGGCGCTTCTCCCCGAGCAGGTCAGGGTCGCAGACGACAATCCGCGCCGGATAGAAGCAGCCGACAGCGTTCTTGCGGCCGGCGAGGTCCACGGCCACCTTGCCCCCAACCGCCGCATCTGCCATCGCCAGGATCGTCGTGGGCACATTGACCAGAGGAACCCCTCGGGCGTAGGTCGCCGCGGCGAACCCGACCAGGTCAAGAAGCGCTCCCCCTCCCGCTGCCACCAGGACGTCCCCCCGATCCACCTCGAAGTCAGCAAGCCTTCGCCAGAGGGAGGACAGGCCTCGCACCGTCTTGGTTCCCTCCCCGCCCCCTATCGGGAGGGAGCGGACGGTGAGGCCCTGAAGCCGGAGCACCTCGATCAGAGAACGGCGCTGCACCTCGAGCCTCCGCTCGGAGATGACGATGGCACGCTCCACCTGGGGAAGCAACCGGGCAAGCAAGGAGCCGAGGTCCCGGAGCGCGCCCGCGTTGACCAGGACCTCCGACCCCCATCCCTGCAGAGGCGATGCGGGAACCTTCACCTTGGCCCGGTACCTCTGCGCTACCTCCTCGGCCACCTGGAACGGGGGCTTGCCGGTCGTGTCGATCGCGACCCCCAGGGCCCGGTACAGCGGCTCGCGGTCACGGTGCAATGCGCCCCATTCGCCTTGGCCGCCCCGGAGCAAGGGCCGCTCGAGCCGCCCAGGCTGCAGCCGGCGGACCAGCTCCGTCCAGGAGCACTCCAGGGGCACCACCACCGATGCCTCCCCGAGCCGGGCGAACAGCTCGCGATGGAGCACAGCCCCTCCCCCAACCGCGATCACGGCACCGGAGAGGAGCGCCGCCGACTCCAGCATCGCTGCCTCGCGGCGGCGGAATCCCTGCTCCCCCTCGGCGCGGAAGAGCGCGTCGATGGAGCCGCCCCATCCATGCTCGATCTCTTCGTCCAGGTCGATGAAGGGCATTTCCAGAGCTTCGGCCGCACGCCGGCCGACCGTCGTCTTGCCCACTCCCATGAAGCCCGCCAGCACCAGGTTTGGACTGCCCGGCTGAAGCCGGGGCAGGGGTAGATCCACCACCCTCATTCCGGAATCGCCAGCGATGCGCGGATGAGGTCCAGGCGGTCCCCCCCAAAGCGCTCCAGAGCCGCCGAGGCCAGGACCAGGGCCGCGACCGCCTCTCCCACCACCGCGGCCGCAGGGACGGCACAGATGTCGGATCGCACGTAGGGCGGAGCCACCGCGGCTCCGGACTCCAGATCGATGGACTCCAGGGGGGTCCTCACGGAGGAGAGGGGCTTCATGGCGCACCGGGCCACCAGGGGCATCCCATTGGTCATCCCGCCCTCCAGGCCGCCGGCGAAGTTGGTGGGTCGACTCAGCCCGGAGCCAGCCACCACGATGGCGTCCTGGACCGCCGCCCCGTCGCGCTGGCAGACGTCGAAGGCGGGTCCCAACTCCACTCCCTTGACGGCAGGGATGGAGAGAAGTGCAGCCCCCAACCGGCTGTCAAGCCGGAGGTCGGCCTGCGTGTAGGACCCCAGTCCCACGGGGAGGCCAAGCGCGTGGATCACGAAGGTGCCCCCCAGCGTCTGGCGCTCCACTCGGGCTCGATCCACTGCTTCCACCATCCGTCCCGAGGCCTCCTGGTCCCAGCACCGGACCGGATCCTCCTCGGCGCGGGCGGCAAACTCTGTCAGCTCTTCTGGGGTGAGATGAGCCAGGTCTGGCAGCGCCTGGATCGCCCCCACCCCAGTGACGAAGCTGCCTACAGTGACCCCCAGCGCCCGAAGCAGGGCTTTGGCGGCGGCCCCGGCGGCCACCCTGGCGGCCGTCTCCCTGGCACTGGCCCGCTCCCGGATCATCCGCAGGTCGAAGATCCCGAACTTGACCGAGCCCGCGAGGTCCGCATGCCCGGGACGCGGAGCCGTGATCGGCGGGCGGGTGGCCGGCTGGTTGAGGAAGTCGAGGTTGGGTATCCGCAGGCCCAGAGGTGCCCCGGTGGTGAGGCCTCCCGCCACCCCGGCCACCAGCTCCACCCGATCTCTCTCCACCCGAGTGGAGCGCGCTCCGCGCCCATGGCCACCCTGGCGCCGAAGCAGGTCCTTGTCGATGTCGTCCCCGGTCAGTGGAATCCCGGCAGGCATGCCGTCCAGCACGGCCACGAGCTCCGGGCCATGGGAGTCGCCGGCGGTAAGGAGTCTCAAGCTCAACAGGAACCGCTCCGTGCGACCGTGAGGACCGCGGCTCGCATCTGCTCCCGCGGGGCAGGAAGCCCAGACCACAGCTCGAAAGCCAGGGCCGCCTGCTCCACGAGCATCCCCAACCCGGAGGCGGCTTGGCAGCCCGACTTTCGCGCAGAACGCAACAGCGCCGTCTCCGCGGGTCGGTAAAGGAGGTCGACCACGGCGGTCTGGGGGCTCAGCCTCACCCGAGGCAGAGGCGTGGAGAACCCGTCGGCACCGACGGGCGTGGCGTTCACCAGGAGGTTCGCCCTGCGGGCCGCCGGGACAAGCTCCCTGTGATTGAAAGCAAGCGGGGAGGCCCTCGGTCCCAGCTCAGCGCAGACCATCTCCGCCTTGTTCCGGTCCCGCCCGGCCAGCAGGACCGTCCAGCCGGCAGACAGCAGCTCCGCCGACACCGCCCGGGCAGCTCCCCCTGATCCCAGGATCACCGCTCGGCCGGGTGGCGGCGCGCCCACCTCGTAGAGGGCGGCCATGAACCCAGGTCCGTCCGTGCTGTCGCCCAGAGCGCCCGCCGCCCGGAACGTCACCGTGTTGACGGAGCCGCAACGCGCGGCTCTCGGCGTCACCTCGGTGGCCAGGCGGCGGGCCGCAACCTTGTGCGGGGCGGTCACGTTGACTCCGGCGAACCGCCGGGAGAGCGCCTCCCAACTGGAGTCCAGTTGCCCGGGGGGCACCTGGATCTGTCGGTAGCTCCATCCCCCCAGCCCGCGGGCGGCGAAGGCCGCCTGGTAGAGGGCGGGGGACAGGCTGTGCTCCACCGGGTCCCCGACGATGGCGAACTCCCGGCTCACCGCAGTGACCTCATCACCGAGGAGAACTCCGGGAATGAGTCACCGATGAACTCCGTGCCGGCCACCCTCACGTCGCCGTCCGCCAGCAGGCCCGCCAGGGAGAAGACCATCGCCAGGCGGTGGTCGCCCATTGAGTCGACCGCCCCTCCGCGAAGCCTGACGGGGCCGGAGATGGCAAAGCCATCCGGTGACTCCTCCAAAGGAGCCCCCAGCCGGCGCAGACCCTCCACGAGGCCGGAGATGCGGTCGACCTCCTTGAAGCGCAGCTCCCCAGCACCCCTGACCACCGTGGTGCCCTCTGCCTGGGTCGCCAGCAGAGCGAGGAGGGGCAGCTCGTCCACCAGCAGCGGCACCCGATCGGCCCCGACCTCCACGGCCCGCAGGGGACTGTGCCGAACGGTAACGTCCGCAGCGGCCTCGGCACCACCGGCCGAGTCCCCGACCTCGATGGCGGCCCCCATCTCGGCCAGAACCCTGAGGAATGCTGTTCGGGTGGGGTTGACGCTGACCGACCGCACGGTCACCCACGAGCCAGGGATCAGCGCGGCCGCCGCGGCCAGCACTGCCGCTGATGAGGCATCCCCGGGGACCTCAAGCTCCAGGCCTTGGAGCTGGGCCGGCCCGATGCCGATCGACCGCACCCCTTCCTCCCATCGCTCCTCGATGCTGGCTCCCATGGCCGCCAGCAGGCGCTCGGTATGGTCGCGGGTCGGCACCGGCTCCTCGACCACAGTGCGCCCCTCGGCCCATAGGCCCGCGAGCAGCACCGCGGACTTGACCTGGGCGCTGGCCACCGGCAGACGGTAGCGGACCCCGGCCAGGCGGGCCCCGCGGATGCGGAGGGGAGCCCGGCCCCCAGGCGCCGTCTCCACCACAGCTCCCATCTCACGAAGTGGGAGGGCGACCCGCTCCATCGGCCGGGCCAGCAGCTGCGGATCGCCCCGCAAGACGGAGTCTCCCTGGCGAGCGGCCAGGATCCCCGCCAAAAGGCGCATGGTCGTCCCCGAACGGCCGCAGTCAACTGCCAACTCCCCTCCTGGGAGTTCGGGCGCCCCCCGGATCTGGAGCTCTCCGTCCCTCGACAACACCAGGGCGCCAAGTCGCTCCGCAGCCCGCAGGCTGGCACGGCAGTCGCGGGCGGTAGCCAGCCCCCGAATCTTGCTTGGCTCACGCGAGAGTGCCGCCAGCAGCACGGCGCGGTGGGAGATGGACTTGTCCCCGGAGACGCCGACCACTCCCTGAAGAGCCCGGGCTCCCGTGGACCTCAATTGACGCCCACCTGCAGGGCTCGAAGGCGCGCCCGTTCCAGCTCGGCCACCAGCTGCGCCTCACCAGAGGCGGCCGCCGCCAGCAGATGGTCCAACTGGAGGCAGAGATCGCGCGAGGCCGCCAGAACCTCGTCCAGGTTGGCGCAGACGAAAGAGGCCACCATGGCCGGATCGGACCGGGCCAGACGCACCGCGCCGCGCAACCCAGATGAGAAGAGCGCCCTGGTGGGAACGTCGCCACTCATGTCGGCGATGGCGGCGGCCACCAGGTGGGGAAGGTGGCTGGAGCGGGCCAAGAGGCGATCGTGTTCATCGGCGCCCAGTTCCAGGGCGACACTCCCCAGCGTCTCCACCAGCCGCCGGGCGGTGCGCAGGGAGGGAGAGTCGGCGCGGACGGGACAGAGCACGAAGGTGGCTCCCTGGAGAAGTGCGGGGTCGGCAGCCCACGGCCCCGGCTCACTTCTGCCGCAGAGCGGATGGCCACCCACCGCGCCGGCCGTCTCGGGCACGAATTGCCGCATCGCCCGCACCACCACCAGCTTGGAGCTCCCCGTGTCGAGCAGGAGTTGCCCGGGACGGAGCCTCGGACCGAGCTCTTGGATGAGTTCCACGATCTGGGCCACCGGCGTCGCCAGGATGATCACGTCCGACTCGAGCGCGCCCCGTGGCTCATCCAGGAGCCGGTCCGACCCCGCCCGCTGCTGGCAGGCCTCCATCGCCGCGTGATCACGGTCCCAGACCGCGACCTCCATCACCCCGTGCTCGGGCGCAGCCCGGAGTGCCATCCCCACCATGGTGCCGATCTGCCCGGTGCCCAGGATGGCCACCCGGTCGAGGGCGGTCACGCCGCCCTCCGCCCCACCGCGAGGGCGACCTGGCAGACCTGCTGCACCAGGGTGCCGAACGCCTCCGGGTCCAGGGACTGGGCCCCGTCCGAGAGCGCGGACGAGGGGTCGGGGTGCACCTCCACCAGCAAGCCATCCGCGCCCGCGGCGACCCCGGCAAGAGCCAGTGCGGGCACGTACTGGGCCCGACCCGCTGCATGGCTGGGGTCGACCACCACCGGCAGGCTGCTCAGCCGCTTGAGAACCGGCACCGAGGTAATGTCGAGGCTGAAGCGAACGGACGGCTCGAAGCCTCGCAATCCCCGCTCACAGAGCGCGACTCTCTGGTTGCCCCCCGCGAGGACGTACTCGGCGGCCTGAAGCAGTTCGTCCACCGTGGCCGCCAGTCCGCGCTTCAGCAGCACCGGTCGGTCGACCTCGCCCAGGGCCTGCAGCAGCCGGTAGTTCTGCATGTTGCGCGCCCCCACCTGAAGGATGTCGGCGTGGGCCGCCACCAAGGCCACGTCCTCTGCCGAGAGGACCTCGGTGATCACCGCCATCTGGTGACGGTCAGCCACCTCCCGCAGGAGCAGCAGGCCCGGCTCGCCGAGCCCCTGGAACGAATACGGCGAGGTACGCGGCTTGAACGCCCCGCCCCGAAGGACCCTCACCCCTACCCGGCGGACGGCGTCCGCGGCAGCCTCCAGCTGCTCCGCACCTTCGACCGCACACGGCCCGGCCATGATCAGGACCTGCGGCCCTCCCAGCGTCAGCCCGGGGCCGAAGGTGATGACCCGATCTTCAGGATGGAAGTCCCGGCTGGCGAGCGGATGGTCGTGCAGCACCCGCACCACCCTCTCCACGCCGCCCAGGACGGACAGCTTCTCCAGGTCGGGCTCGGTCTCGTGGCCGATGAGGCCGACGATGGTGCGTTCCCTCCCATGGGAGACCTCCGGGGTCAGGCCCAGCTGCCGGGCCCGCCGCACGACCTCCTCCACCTGCTCCGCGGTTGCCCCGGCCGCCATCACGATCACGGCCGGGTCCCCCGGCCGGAGCTCAGATCCGGGCGGAGGCTGCCGGCAACCCCGAGGTAGGCGTGGCGGATCTGCGCCTGCGACCTGCTGGTGTTGACCAGCATGAGCGCTCGAAGGCAGCGAGAAACTGCTGTGTCACCCCCGTGCTCGCGCACCACCAGGAGGGGCACCAGGGAGTAGCCGCGACGCCGGGCCGCCGCCGCCGGGTTGAGCCCGCCCAGATCATCCTGGACCGAGAAGACCACCGCCGCCACATCCTCGAGGCTGCCGCCGCTGCCCTCGAGCATTGCGGCCAGCAGCTCTCCCACCAGCGCCTCCAGCTCCTCGTCCCGGTCCACCGAGACCGCGCCGCGCACCCCGCGGCAGGCGATCTGCCCGCCGTCCCGCTGAGCCTCCATGTCAACACCTCCTTCGGTGAGGGGAGGTGCGGAGCGGGGTACCGGGCCGGCCGAGGGGTGGGCGCGGACTCCGCTCCGCGCCTCCCGCAGCCCCTGGGTCGAGCCGGCTAGCCCCTCACCAGCGACGCGGAAGGCGTCCCGTGCGCATAGGCGTACGGATAGTCCACCGCGCCGGTAAAGAGCCGCCCATCGACCTGCATCTGTCCCGCCATGCTGAGGCGTCCCGGGGCCCACGTCAAGCCCCCTCCGCTGAGACCGCCGGCCGCGCCATCTCGAGGAAGTTGGCCATCAGGCGGCTGCCCAGCGGGGTCAGGACCGACTCGGGGTGGAACTGAACCCCGAACCAGGGGCGGGAGCGGTGGCGCATGGCCATGATCAACCCACCCTCACCGGTCGCGGTCACCTCCAGCTCTTTCGGCAGACCATCCCGCTCCACGACCAGCGAGTGGTACCGGCCCGCGGCAAACGGCACGGGCAAGCCGGCCAGCACCCCTTCCCCATGGTGGGAGATCTCACTCGCTTGCCCGTGCACCGGGCGCGGGGCGTGTCCCACCCGGCCTCCCAGGGCCACGGCGAGAGCCTGGTGACCGAGGCAGACGCCCAGGAGCGGCGTTGTGGCCGGAAGCGCCTGAATCAGCTCCACGAAGCAGCCGGCCGCCTCGGGTCTTCCCGGCCCGGGGGACAGCAGTACGCCCGTCGGCGAGTGGCCCAGGACCTCGTCGACCCGCGCCCACGAGGGAAGCACCACCACCTCCTGCCCCAGCACTTGCACCTGCTGCACCAGGTTGTAGACGAACGAGTCCTGATGGTCGATCACCACGATCACCGGGATCTCCTATCCGGCTCGCCCACGGCGGCCAGGATGGCGGACGCCTTGGCCTCCGTCTCCAGGAGCTCACGCGCCGGGTCGGAGTCCAGCACCACCCCCGCTCCGGCCTGCACATGGACCTGGCCGCGGGTGACCACCGCGGTGCGGATGGTGATGCAGAAGTCCAGTTCGCCCGCGAACGAGCAGTAGCCGACCGCACCGGCGTACGGACCCCTGGGCGTGGGCTCCTCGGCCGCGATGATCTCCATCGCCCTCCGCTTGGGCGCCCCGCTGACGGTGCCCGCGGGAAAGGTCGCGAAGAGGGCTTCCATGGGAGTCGCAGCAGTCGGGAGCTCGCCCTCCACAGTGCTAACCAGGTGCATCACCCGAGGGAAGTTCTGCACCGCCATGAACTCGGTGACCTGAACGGAGCCGGGGGTGCAGACCTGTCCCAGGTCGTTTCGTGCCAGATCGACGAGCATGGAATGCTCGGCTCGCTCTTTGGGGTCCGCCAGCAGCTCCTCCGCCAGCTCGCGGTCGTGCTCCAGGTTGCGCCCCCTAGGCCTGGTGCCGGCGATGGGACGGCTGAGAGCGCGTCGGCGGTGGACCTTGAGCAGCGGCTCCGGCGAGGACCCGGCCAACTCCACGCCGGGGAGCCGGACGAAGAACATCGCCGGCGAGGGATTGGTCTGGCGGAGGCGGCGGTAGAGGGTGAACGCCGGCTCTCGGGCGGGAACCGTCAGGCGGCGCGAGAGAACCACCTGGTAGATGTCGCCCTCCACGATATGCTCCTGAGCGCGGCGGACGGCGGCCAGGAATTCCCTCGCGGGAATGTTTGGCGCCGCGGCCAGCGACTCCGAGGGCGCGGAAGGGACCTCCCCGATTTCCGACTGCCGGGAGAGCCGACTCGCCATCTCCCGGAGCACGGGCAGAGCATCCTCGTCCGGCTGCTCGGACCCGAGATGGACCACCAGGCAGAGGCGACCTCCCAGATGGTCGTACACGGCCACCCGGTCCAGCACCAGGAGGCTGATCGGCGGGGCCGGTGGGCGTCCCCGCCCGCCCGGAGCCATCTGGCCGTGGAGCAGTTGGGCAGCCTCGTAGGAGAGCATCCCGGCCAGGCCGCCGGAACAGGTGGAGAGGCCAGGGACCTCTTCGGCGGACAGTTGGCGGCTGAGCTGGCGCAGCGCCTCGCCGACTGGAGCCCCGGCGTTGATGGTGAGGCCTGGGAGCCGGCGCCGCACCTCCGTGACCCGCGCACCGGTCGAGTCGGCCACCACCACCGCCGCCGGATCACCCGCCACTATGGTGAACGGTCCGGGCATCCCCGCGAGGTCCAGGCTCTCCAGTAGGACCCCGGGGCCATCCTGTGCCAGCAGCTGGAAGGCCGCCTCGAAGGAGCAGGTGTCGATCGGAAGCTCGAGCCAGACCGGCCGCAGGGCATAGCCCTCGCGGGCGGGCAGCGAGTGGACCCCCCCCCGGGCCGCCGCAGCACTTGCCATCGGTGAAGCTCCTTTGCGCAATAAAAGAAAGAGCCCCGGGGCTCACCCAGGGCTCGATGTTCGCGGCCAGATGTCGGCTACCGGCTCACTCTCATCGGGCCCCGGGGGGCCAGCTCCAGCGCCAGACAAAGCCGCGAATCGAAATCACCCGCGCAGTGTGCTGCCTAGGACAGGACCGCGTCAAGGTCCGCGGCCGGACCCGCCTGGTGTCGGGACCGGCCCACCGCTCGGCGATTCCTTCGCTACCATGCGCCCACATGGAGAATCCGGCCCGCGCCGACCAAGCCGAGAGCTGGAGCCGCCCCAACCCGCGGCTGCTCACCCTGCGACGTGGGGAGGTGGGAGCGGGCGCCGTGGCCCTCCTGCTGATCGGAGTGGGGCTCAGCTTCACCAACATATTCGTGGGCGCATGCCTGGCGGTGGCGGCGCTACTGGTCGCCGGTGTCGGCCTGACCTACGTCGGACGTCGCTTCCGCTCCTGGGGCTACCTCGAGCGGGTCGAGGACCTCCTGGTTCGCCGGGGGGTGATGTTCGAACGGCTGTCCGTGGTCCCCTATGGAAGGATGCAGACCGTCGAGGTGACCGCCGGCCCCCTCGAGCGGTCATTGGGTCTGGCCACCGTGCAGCTGCACACCGCATCCGCTGCCAGCGACGCTCGTATCCCGGGTTTGGATCGAGCGACCGCGGCCGACCTCCGCGATCGACTCGTGGGCCGCGGCGAGGCCACCGCCGAAGGGCTTTGAACACGGGACCGGCTGAGGACCCAGCCGCGGTCCCCGGAATGGAACCATCCCCAACTGGGGGCTCAACCACGGCGTTGGACTCATGGCACCGGCTCCACCCCCTCTCCCCGGTCGTCCAGGCCGGCCGCCGGATACTGCCCTTGGTGGTCGTTCTGGCGGTGCCATTCCTCTCCCAAGGGTCATCCACGAAGTCTCAGAGCCTGGTCGACGCAGGCTTGGTCGGGCTGGCGGTGGTTGCAGGGGCGGCGGAGTGGCTGGTGACCCGCTGGCGCATTGAGGCCGGGGTGCTGAGGATTGACACCGGTCTGGTGCGCCGACGCACGACCAAGCTTCCTCTGAACCGCGTCCAGTCGATCGACCTGGTGCGGCCGGGCACCGCTCGGTTGTTGGGTCTTGCCGAAGTGAGGGTCCGCAGCGGGGGTTCCCGGGAAGGCGATGTGCGCCTGGCCTATCTGGCGGCAGCGCGTGCCGAGCACCTGCGGGATGGCCTGCTGGCCCTGGTGCGCGGCAGCCACACCTCGTCCCCCATGTCCGAGAGCCCGATCGCCCGCGCCTCCACCTTCAGGCTGCTGATCTCCACCCCGCTGCGTGGGGCGATCCTCTGGCCGATCCTGGCCGCCGCGGCACTCTTGGTCTTTGGGCGCCATCTCCCCCACGGCGGTGGCGTGGTGGCGATGGCCGCACTCGTTCTGCTGGCGGTGGGCACCGGCGCGGCCCGGATCCTCTCCTCCCAATATGGCTTCGAAGTAGCTCGCACCCAGGATGGGCTGCTGATTCGGGGCGGGGCTGTGGGAACCTTCACTGAAACCCTGGCCCTGCACCGCATCCAGGCGCTCCGGGTGGTCGAACCGCTGCTTTGGCGTCCGTTCGGTTGGGCCAAGTTGGTGGCCGACGTGGCCGGGGGACAGCGGCGACGCGATGAGGACCGCTCCGCCTCCGGGCGGATTCGCACGTTGGTGCCGGTCGCCACCCGGACGGAGGTCCTCAGGGTGGCCGAGTTCATCGTCGGCCCCGCAGCCGGGGAGGCGGGCACCGCGCCACCCACCAGGGCGAGACTCAAGGCCCCCTTGAGCTACCCCATGCTGCGCGCCGGGCTCGTGGATGGCTACGCGGTCTCCGTCGTGGGCCGCGTCCGGCGCCTAACCACCATCATCCCGCTGGCCAAGGTCCAGAGCGTGCGCTGGGTTCAGGGCCCGGTCCAGAGGCGGCTTGGTCTGGCCACCGTTCACCTGGACGCGGCCGGGGGCCGCAGTACCGGGGCAGCGCTCCGGGACCGGTCGTCCGAGGAAGCCCGAGAGCTCCTAGGGCGCCTGCCCTCGCTCTGTGCGACGGCGCGGCGCTCCACCCTCGCGGGGCCAGCTCACCTACCCTGAGCTGATGCACGCTCTGACCGTCGTCTCCGGCCAGCTGGAATGGGCCTCAAGGCCTGACCCCATGCCCCAGGGATCGCAGCTGCTGGTGGGTGTCCGGGCGGCCGGGGTCAACCCCGCCGACCTGCTCCAAGTCAGGGGCCACTATCCCCCTCCTCCCGATGTGCCCCAGGACGTTCCCGGACTAGAACTGGCCGGCACCGTGGTGGGAGTCGGCCCGCTGGCCCGGCGCTTCAAGGTCGGCGACCGCGTCATGGCCCTGGTTGGGGGAGGCGCCCAGGCAGAGCTGGCGCTGGTCGAGGAGTCTGCGGCGCTGCCGGCCCCGGTGGAGATCGGGTGGGAGGGCGCGGGGGGGTTCATGGAGGCCTTCGCCACCGCCTATGACGCGCTGATCATCCAGGGCGGGCTCACGGTCGGAGCCAGGGTTCTGGTTACCGGCGCGGCAGGAGGCGTCGGCACCGCTGCCGTCCAGCTGGCGGCCCTGGCGGGGGCCGCTGTCACCGCGTCGGTCCGGAGGACAGATTTTCATTTGCGCCTCCGCGAGCTCGGGGCGCAGCGGGTGATGCCGCCGGTGGAGGCCGCTGCGGCCGGGCCTTACGATTTGGTGCTGGAGCTGGTGGGCGGTCCGATGTTGTCCTCCCACCTGGACCAGCTGGCGACCTCGGGACGCATGATGGTCATCGGCGTGGGTGCCGGTCGACGGCTCGACCTCGACCTCTCCCTGCTCATGTCGCGGAGAGCCGGAATCGTGGCCTCCACCCTGCGCGCCCGCCCCCCCTTCGAAAAGGCGGCACTGGTCAGGACCATGGGAGAGAGACTGCTGCCCCAACTCGCCTCTCAACGCCTGTTGGTGCCGGTGGCAGCTACCTTCGCCCTTACGGATGCCCCAGCGGCGTATGCCAGGGTGGGCGAGGGGGGGAACTTCGGCAAGGTGGTGCTGCTCTCGGGCGGCTGACCGCTAGCGGTCGATCGCCCGCCCTCCATCGGTTGCTAGAGTTAGTTCATGGAGGCTCCACCGCCCACCCGGCAGCTCGAAGTGCCGGAGTTGACGGTTCCGGCACCCGAGGCGGTGGGCCAGTTGGCCTTTTGGAACGACGTCGGGGTCGAGCCGGTCCCAGTCCGGGAGATCGCCAGCGCCGACATGGTGCGCGAACGGGTGGCCGCACTGGCTCGCGAGATCGCCCAGGACATGGGGGCGGAGCCGCTGACCCTGGCCGTGGTCCTGCGGGGAGCCTTCGTCTTCGCCGCCGACCTGGCCCGAGAGCTGATCGTGAATAAGATGGAGAACCTGCTGGTCACCTTCTTCCATGCCAGCAGCTACCGGGGCACCAAGGCCTGGCGCGCCCCCGTCATCGAGGAGCTGGGCGACCCCAGCACCGATGGCCGCCAGACCATCCTCATCATCGACGACATCGTCGACGCCGGCCACACCGCCCAGGCGATGATCAACCGGCTCGCCTCCCCCTCCCGAAGGATCGAGTACTGCGCACTCCTGGACCGACCCGAGGCCAGGGAGGTTCCGGTCCATCCGCGCTACGTGGGGTTCCACCTGCGCGGACCAGGGTTCGTGGTGGGTTACGGCCTCGACTATGACGGCAAGTACCGGGAGCTACCCTACCTCGCCCAGTGGATACCCCCGCCGCCCACCGCCGGCTGAGCGGGGTGGGGTAGACCCCACCCCGCCGCCGGCCGTCAGACCGGGCTAGCCACCCCGGCCTCGGGCGCCTCGACCTCCCGCCTTACCGAGAGGCGAGAGAGCGCGAAGTACACCAGCCCACCGACGATGATGCCCAGCGCCCAGCTGAAGTCAGCTCCCCCAGTCACCTTGGACAGCGGTCCCACGAAGGGCGGGAAGGAGAAGGCAGCGTCGATCCAGATCATGGCCGCGGCCATCCCCAACGCCTGGGCCACCAGCGCCCGCCAGTTGAACCCTCCGGCACGCCAGTAGATCCCCTGGCGCCGGTTTCCCAGATCGTCGGGGCGATAGCTGCCCCGCCGCAGCAGATAGTCGACCATGATGATGCCGAACCAGGGGCCCAGCCAGACCACGATGTAGTTGAGGAATCCGGCTAGGTCCGTGTAAAAGTTGCCCTTGAAGATGACCAGAGCGGTCACCCCCCCCGCCACCAGGGTGTCGATGACCACGGCGCCCCAGCGGCGCACCGGGACACCGAGGGCCTGCAGGGTGACTCCCGACGAGTAGAGGTCGAGGGAGTTGATGGCGAACAGCTGGGGCAGCGCCAGGATCAGGAAGGGCCAGAAGAACCAGCTGGCGAACGAAGCCGGAACCCCGGTCACCGCCGTGACCTTGGGGCTGATGGTGAACGCTGCGGCCCCCAGAAGCTCCAGGAGGATCGACGGGATCGCTCCACCGAGGGTGGCTGCCCAGAAGGTCTTGGCTCGACGCGTCGCCCGGGGGAGGTAGCGCGAGTAGTCGGCGGCGTTCTCCGTCCAGCCCAGCCCCCCCGCCGAGACGATCAGCACCACCGCGGTGGTCCACACCGCCCAGGTCGCCTGCTGGTGGAAGTGGCCGAGATTCACGTGGGGGATGACCAGCGCCGCCATGACGGCGAACAGGACGATGAAGACATAGGACAGGTAACGCAGGGTCTTGGTGATCATGGCATGGCCCAGGAAGGGCACCACGAACTGGATGGCCACTGCCGCCAGCACCAGGGCGATCTTGAGTCCTGTGCTGCCGGCCACCCCTCCCCTGGCGAACATGGCCAGAGCCACCAGGACGACGAGAACGATCCCCTCGATCTCAAAGCCGACCTGGGTGATCCAGTTGAACAGGGCCACCACCCGGTTGCCGTTGAGCCCGAACGGGGCTCGGGAGACCATGAAAGCGGTGGTCCCCGTCTCCGGCCCAAGAAGGCTGGCGAGGCCGAGGAAGGCGTAGAAGACGTTGCCCACCAGGATGGCCAGAACCGCCTGGCCGAACGACAGCCCAAAGGAGATGATGAGGGCGCCGTAGACCAGGAACTCCACGTTCCAAATCCCTCCGGCCCACAGCCAGAAAAGCGCCGCCGGCGTCATCTTCCGCTGCCCCTCGGGTATGAGTTCGATTCCCCGCTTCTCCACCTTGAAGGCGGAGTAGTCCTCGCCTGCGCCTGTGAACGCGCTCCGGTCCAGGTCCATCGGTTGACTGGTGGCCAAGCCTCTTCCCCTCCTGATGGGCTCTAGTGCACCGCCGTCTCCACTCCCGCGGGCCAGAGCCCGCTCCGCACATTGTCAGCCATATCTAGTGGCGTGTCAACGCCTGAGACACAAGATGATGGGCTCAGAGCGCTTTGCTGCCGGCTCGGCCCGGCCTGGGCGCCCGGGCCCTCCCGGGCCTCACTCCGGGACCGTCGCCTGGGCTGCCCGCATCAGCTCGGCGAGCCAGGATCGCCAGCTCTCGGCCACCTCATAGGTCTCCTGGGACGCGGCCACCAGCTGCACCACGCCGGCGTGGCAGAGAGCCTGAAGGTGGTAGGTCGCCTCGTCCACGGGAAGCTGCACCATCGGGGCCAGGTCGGCGGAGCTCCCCGGCCGCTCCAGCAGCGCCCGCAGCAGGCCGAGCCGCGCAGCCCCACTCACCACACGGAGCCGATCGGAGGCCGCGTGAAGCTGTGGGTCGAGGTGGTCCGCTCCGACTGCGGCCCGCAGGGACTCCCGCACCGAGCGCTCACCCCGGTGGGGCAGGTATTGGGTTCGCAGCAGGGCCTCGCCCACGGTGGCACCCGCGCCCTGCCGGGTGAGGAAGAGGTAGAGGACGGCGATGGCGGCCACGACCACCGCAACATCCGCCCAGCTGGCCGTTGGACCCACACCGCTGAAACGCCTCGCGATCGCGGCCAGCCCGGTCAGGATGCTGGCCACCACCGTGACATCCACCGCCACAGCGAGTCCGGTCCTCAGCCCCACCGGTAGACGGACCAGCGACTCGCGCTGCCCTGTCGGCGCCCTTCGGATGGCGAGGTAGCCCCCCACCCCGATCACCACCAGGATTACCCCCTGCACCGCCAGGCTCGACACCTTGGTGAACAGGTGCTCGAGGGGGATCCCGATCACGGCTCCCAGAGCCACCCAGACCACCACCCAGAGCGCCGTGCTGGGAAGAATCCCGAAGAGGAAGTCACGGCGCCGGACCCCTAGCGCACCGGCGACTAGGGTTGTATAGATCCGCAGTCCCGGGATCAACCGGGAGATCGCGATGTCCAGTGGGCTGGCCGCCCGGATCCGCTTCTCCACCTTGCCGAGGGCCTTCTGCTGGTGGATCCGGGCGGCCAGCGCGGAAAGGCCCCTCTCCCCCACCACCCTGGCCCAGCTGAAGCCGACCAACGCTCCCGCCGAACAGGCGAGGAACGCCAGCGGGACGAAGAGGTAGGGCTGGAGCCCCCCGGTGGCAATGAGCAGCCCCGCCGCCAGCAGGGTCAACTCTCCGGGGGCGAACGGCAGGGGCACCCCGGCCTCCTCCACCAACAGGAGGCTGCAGAGAAGGATGATCGCGACCGCCCCGTGCAGGCCGGTGATCAGGCCCATGGCCGTCCCCTCATCCGGGAGGTCCGGGTGACGGCGCGCTCGGCCTCGACTTCAGGGCGGCGGCCCCTCGGCCAAGAGGCGCAAGCACCATCGTCAATTCGACTTGGCAGCTGTACTTGGCGCAAGATGGACGAATCGTGGTTCATCGATGGAGGTGAGGCATGGCTGAGGAGGCAGCGGCCGAGGGCACGCTAACCGTGACCGACAGCCGCACGGGGAAGACATATGAACTCCCCATCGTGGATGGGGCGATCCGCACGCTGGACCTGCGGCAGATCAAGACGGGACCAGGCGACTTCGGCTTGATGGGTTACGACCCGGCATTTCAGAACACCGCCAGTTGCCGCAGCAGCATAACCTTCATCGACGGCGACAAGGGCATCTTGCGCTATCGGGGCTACCCCATCGAGGAGCTGGCTGCCCGGCACAGCTTTCTGGAGGTTGCGCATCTCCTCCTCGCCGGAGAGCTGCCCACCCCCGACCAGCATCTGGAGTGGGTGGGTGAGATCACCAACCACACCTTCATCCACGAGAGCATCAAGAAGTTCATCGACGGGTTCCACCATGATGCCCACCCCATGGGGATGCTGGTGTCAGCGGTGGGGGCGCTTTCGACCTTCTACCCGGAAGCCAAGCAGATACACGATCCGGAGGTCCGGCACCGCCAGATCGTCCGCCTCATCGCCAAGATGCCGACCCTGGCGGCGTTCGCCTACCGGCACGCCATGGGTCTCTACTACGCCTACCCGGACGACGAGCTCTCCTACTCGGCCAACTTCCTCAACATGATGTGGCGTGCGACCGAGCTGAAGTACCACCCCGACCCGGTCCTGGAACATGCGCTCGACGTGCTCCTCATCCTCCACGCGGACCATGAGCAGAACTGCTCCACCAGCACCATGCGGCTGGTGGGGAGCTCCCAGGCCGACCCCTACTCGGCAATGTCGGCCGCCTGCGCCGCGCTCTACGGACCGCTTCACGGAGGCGCCAATGAACAGGTGCTGCGGATGCTGCGAAGCATCGGGTCGGTGGCCAACATCCCGGACTACATCAAGAGGGTCAAGGAGGGCGAATTCCGCCTCATGGGCTTCGGCCACCGGGTGTACAAGAACTTCGACCCCCGGGCCCAGCTGATCAAGCGCGTGGCGGAGGAGGTATTCGAGGTGACGGGGCGGAGCCCACTCTTGGACATCGCCCTGGAGATCGAGAAGATCGCCCTCGAGGACGACTACTTCATCACCCACAAGCTGTACCCCAACGTTGACTTCTACTCTGGGATCATCTACCTCGCCATGGGCATCCCGGTGGAGATGTTCCCGGTACTTTTCGCCATCGGACGCACCCCCGGCTGGCTGGCCCACTGGCAGGAGGGGCTCCTCGACCCCGAGCAGAAGATCGGACGCCCACGCCAGCTGTACGTCGGCCCGGAGCTCCGCCACCTCGGCGCCTGAGCGGCCGGGTGCGGCCCCGGGGCGGCAGCGCCCCGGGGCCGGCGCAGCCTCAGGCCAATGCGACCTCGAGGTTCTCGGCCAGGGCGGACATGAACGCCTCGGTGCTGAGATAGCTCTGGCTCGGTCCGACCAGGAGCGCTAGGTCCTTGGTCATCTGGCCCCCCTCCACGGTGCGCACGCAGACCGACTCCAAGGTCTCGCTGAACGCCACCAGGTCCTGATTGCCATCCAGCCGGCCGCGGTGAGCCAGCCCCCTGGTCCAGGCGAATATCGAAGCGATGGGGTTGGTGGAGGTGGGCTCGCCCTTCTGGTGCATGCGGTAGTGCCGGGTGACGGTGCCATGCGCCGCCTCCGCCTCCATGGTCTTCCCGTCCGGGGTCAACAGGACGCTGGTCATGAGCCCCAGTGATCCGAAGCCCTGGGCCACCGCATCCGACTGGACGTCACCGTCATAGTTCTTGCAGGCCCACAGGTACCCCCCGCCCCACTTCAGGGCGGCGGCCACCATGTCGTCGATCAGCCGGTGCTCATAGGTGATCCCAGCTTCGGCGAACTGGGTAGCGAACTCGGCGGCGAAGACCTCGGCGAAGAGGTCCTTGAAGCGGCCGTCGTAGGCCTTGAGGATGGTGTTTTTGGTGGAGAGGTAGACGGGGTAGTGGCGGGTCAGGCCGTAGCGCAAGCACGCCCTTGCGAAATCCCGGATCGAGTCGTCGAAGTTGTACATCGCCATGGCGACCCCGCCCCCCTCGTACTCGGCCACCTCGTAGGTCTTGGCCGGGGACCCGTCCCTGGGTGTGTAGGTGATGGTGACCTTGCCCGGACCGGGTACGACGAAGTCGGTGGCGCGGTACTGGTCGCCATGGGCATGACGGCCGATCACTATCGGCTTGGTCCAGCTGGGCACCAGTCGGGGGATGTTCTGCATCACGATCGGCTCGCGGAAGATCACCCCCCCCAGGATGTTGCGGATGGTCCCGTTGGGCGACTTCCACATGCGCTTGAGCCCGAACTCCGCCACCCGAGCCTCGTCTGGGGTGATGGTGGCGCACTTGATCCCCACCCCGAACTCCCGGATGGCCTCCGCCGCCTGCACTGTGACCCGGTCATCGGTGGCATCGCGATTCTCGATTCCCAGATCGAAGTAGCGGATGTCCAGCTCCAGATGGGGCAGGATCAGCTGGTCCTTGATCAGCTGCCAGATCACCCTGGTCATCTCGTCCCCGTCGAGCTCAACAACCGGACCCGCAACCTTGATCTTGGCCATGTCTATCCCTCATACCCTTTGAACCGGCAGACCGCTTTCGGCCTGCCACGCCGGAGGCGCCCCCCCTTCTCACCCGGAGCTCCCGCACCCGACTTTACCGGGGTGGGCAGAGGGACGTTTCCGGGCACCTCCCAGCCCGATGCGCAGACCTCTAAGATGCCCAGGTGACCCAGGACGGCACGGTTATCGATTGGGGGGCTCTACGACGCCGCGCCTTGGAGGCGGCGGCCGGCGCCTACGCCCCCTACTCCGGGCTCCAAGTGGGCGCCGCCGGCATCGACGACCAGGGCCGCCTGGTGACCGGGTGCAACGTCGAGAACGCCTCCTACGGACTCACCCTCTGCGCCGAGTGCGGGCTGGTCTCGGCCCTCCGAGCCGGTGGCGGGACGCGCCTTGTGGCAGTCGCCGTGTGCGCCGGGGACGGTGCTCCCCTGACCCCCTGTGGGCGCTGCCGACAGCTGCTCCATGAGCTGGGCGGACCAGAGCTGGTGATCGACGACGGGCCCGACCGCCCTCCGCTCACTGTGGCCGATCTCCTCCCAATGGCCTTCGGACCGGAGGACCTCCAGCGCAGCCAGCGCTGATGGCATCAGCCCGGGCGACCGTGGAGCTGATCGACGACAAGCGGCGGGGCCGGGCCCTGGCCCCGGGCGAGATCCGCCAGCTAGTTGGCGACTATCTCGACGGCCAGACCGCCGAAGCCCAGATGGCCTCCTGGCTGATGGCGGTCTGCTGGCGGGGCCTCACCGAGGAGGAGCTGCGAGAGCTCACCGCCTCCATGGCCGAGAGTGGCGACCGCCTGAACCTCAGTGGACTGCCCGGGCCGACGGTCGACAAGCACTCCACTGGGGGAGTCGGGGACAAGGTCTCCCTGGTCCTGGTGCCGCTCCTGGCCGCGGTCGGTTGCTTCGTGCCCCAGCTGTCGGGTCGGACGCTGGGAACGACCGGAGGGACGCTGGACAAGATGGAGTCGATCCCCGGAGTCCGCTGTGAGCTCTCTTCGAGCGAGATCATGAGGGTGGTGCGGGAGGTGGGTTGCGTCATCGCGGCCGCCTCACCGGAGCTGGCTGCCGCGGACCGCCGCCTGTATGCCCTGCGCGACGCGACCGCCACCGTTGAATCCATGCCCCTCATCGCCAGCTCGATCGTCTCCAAGAAGATGGCCGAGGGCGTCCAATGCCTGCTCTTCGACGTCAAGGTCGGTAGCGGGGCCCTGATGACCAATGCCGCCGCGGCCCGCCGGCTGGCGGCGACACTGGTCGCGCTGGCATCAGGATTCCAAATTCGAGCCGTTGCCATGGTCACGGCCATGGACCAGCCGCTGGGGAGGGCCGTGGGCAACGCCCTCGAGGTCAGGGAGGCGCTCGACGTGCTCTCCGGAGGTGGACCTCCCGATCTCCGGGACCTGGTGCTAGCGGAGGCGCGGGAACTGTTACGGCTAAGCGGCCAGGCCGCCGACCCAGCCGCGGCCCTGGATGGCGGCCTGGCCAGGGAGCGGTTCAACGCCATGGTCAAGGCGCAGGGCGGTGCTCCGGAGGCGCCACTTCCCCTGGGGGTGCGGCTGGCAACCGTGGACGCACCCCGGAGGGGGTTCCTCTCCCGGCTGGACGCGGGGGCCATCGGGCTGGCGGCCTGGAGGCTCGGCCGCGGGCGTCGTTCGCCCTTCGAGCCCGCCGATCCGGTCGCCGGGATCCTGTGCCTCGCCAAGCACGGCGCTGCGGTGGAGCACGGCCAGCCACTGCTCGAGCTCTGGGGGCGTCCCGGGCAGGATCCCACTCCCGCTCTGCTCGCTCTGAAGGGCGCGGTTCGCGTGCGATCCTCACCGCCCCCACCAAGGCGCCTGGTGCTGGAGCACGTGGCTGGCGGCTAGGCCGAAGTTCCCCCCTCCGAGCGGCACCAGAGCGGGGCCAAACATGGCCAGGGAACTCAAGGCGACGCGATTTCGGGCCTAGGGCTTCGCAGGGCGTAGTCATGTATGACGGAGATGTTGGCTTTGAT
>JAJYXT010000017.1 GCA_021801645.1 bacterium | reverse complement strand
TCCTCCTCCGGCTCCTGGGGCTCTGGGAGATCTCCTTCGCCTCCACCCTGACCCGCCGCACCAGAAGCCGCAGCGGCTCGTGCTGCCAGCCGGTGGGCGTGAACCGCAGCTCCGCCACCTCCGCCCCCGCCATCTCCCGGCAGGGCCGCCAGCCGCTGGGCGAGAGGTGCCGCCTCAGCTCCCACATCACCTGGTAGTGGGGCACCACCACACAGAACCTCAACCGGTGCCCCCGGCACCAGTTGAGGAACCCGGCGCTGTAGAAGCCGCTGTCCGCCCGCAGCCGCACCTCCCCGTGCCCCTTCGGCAGGGTGCGCAGCGCCCTCAGTACCAGGCGGGGAGCGATCGGCTTGTCGGAAGCGGATCCTGATCTCAGCCCCGCCGCCAGCACCCGGCGCCGCTCCGCCCAGGTGCAGAGCAGGGAGCCGAAGCTCAGCTTCCCCTCGTAGTTGTAGGTGGCCTCCTCCTTCAGCTCGCCGTGGACCTCGGTGGTGGTGGAGTCGAGGTCCAGGGTCACCGGGTCCTGCTCCGAAAGCCCCAGCATCCGGTCCAGCTCCACTCCCGCCTGGGCCAGCTCGGCCACCACCGCCTGGCACTGGCGCTGGGTGAACCGCGGCAGCAGCTGGCTGGCGGTCTCCGGAGCGGGCACCCTGGCCACCGCCCGCAGCACCCGGCCCGCCTCATCCTCACGCAGAGGATCCAGGTGGGCCAGATGGCTGCCCCCGGCCAGGATGGACTCCCCAAGGCAGACCAGCAGCTCGCCACCGCTCAGCCCCCGGCGCCGTTGCTTGAACTGCCGCACCCTCTCCACCGCCACGTCCAGCCGCTCCACCAGGTGCAGCTTGGAGTTCAGGTCCCGGACCAGCAGCAGCCCGGCATGGCCGGTCAGGCTGGGGTCATCAGCGCCACGGTGAACGGTGGGGACGGATGCGCTACGCTTCACTCGCTGAGTGCCTCCTGCTTGGAGCCAATGGGTGGGTGACAACCCCCATTTTCCAAGTCAGCGAGGCACTTCTCCTACCTGCCCCCAACCCTCCTACCCGACGCTATCCACTCCTTCAGGTCTGAGATGCGAGCGAGTTCATCGCTGCCTGTCATCGGGTACGCCCGCGTTTCGACCTCGGAGCAGGGCGACTCCGGCCTCGGGCTCGCCGCCCAACCAGCCTCAGCTGCCTATCCCACTCCCGGCGCGCCTAGCTGCCCCTCGACGTGGACGAGCGCGCTTAAACTGGGTCTTTAGCAGGATCCAAGGAGAGAGGATCGCCATGCCCACATCCCGGCTCAAGCGGATCCGGTCCCTGCTCCTGGAGCTGCCCCAGCAAATTCGCCTGGCCTACTGCCTGGCCCGCGACCCCCGCACCCCGGCCGCCTCCAAGGCGGCCCTGGGGGGTGCCCTGGCTGTGATCCTCAATCCGCTGGTGGACATCCCCATGTGGATCCCCGTCATCGGGCAGATGGACACCGTGGGGCTGGCTTTGCTGGCGGTCCGGACCTTCAACCTGCAGGTGGACCAGGAGGTCAGGGCCGAGGTCGAGGAGCAGATCCGCCTCCGTCAGAGCGTCTTCGACCGCGACCTGGCTCAGGGCGCGGCCACTGCGCGCCGGCTGTCCCAGCTCCTGCGCCGGGCTCCCGGGGCCTCGGAAGCACCGCGGGAGGAGCCTCCGGCCCCGCCGCCGGTCCCGGCCTGGTACCGTTCCGGGTCGGGGGTTGGGGAGGAGGACGCCCCCATCGCCGCCGGGGCGGCAGCTGAGGAGTAGAGCAGTTGAAGGTCATATTGAATCGGGACGTGGAGGGAACCGGGAAGGCCGGGGACGTCCGCGAGGTCGCCGCCGGGTTCGCCCGCAACTACCTTTTGCCGCGCCAGCTGGCCCTGCCCGCCCGATCCCGGGCGGTGGCTCAGGTCCAGGCCCAGCGCGACCGCCAGCGGCGGCGGATGGAGGCCGAGGTGGTGGCGGCCCGTGCTCTTGCCGAGCGGCTGAGCGCCCAGGTGGTGGAGATCGCGGCCCGGGCCGGGGACACGGGGAAGCTCTACGGGGCGGTGGTCAACATCGACGTGGCGGAGACGCTGGAGGCCCAGCTGGGCGTCCAGCTGGACCGCCGCAAGATCGAGTTCGAGCCGGCCCACGAGCTGGGCGAGTACGAGGCCGTGGTCAGGCTGCACCCCGAGGTCGAGGCCCGGGTCAAGGTCCGGGTCGTAGGCGCGTGAGCGCCCGGCCGGAGCTCCGGCCGGCCGCACAGCTGAGGGTCCCCCCCCACAACCTCGATGCCGAGCGCTCGGTGCTAGGCGCCCTGCTGCTCGACAAAGATCAGATCGGGCAGGTGGTGGGCAGCCTGGAGGCCGACGAGTTCTACCACGATGCCCACGCCGCCATCTTCCGGGCCATGCTGAGCCTCTTCTCCCAGGGCACCCCCCTGGACACCCTCACCCTGGCCGACGAGCTGGAGCGGCAGTCGGCGCTGGAGGCGGTGGGGGGGCTGGACCTCCTCACCTCGCTGGCGGCGGCGGTGCCCACCGCCGCCAACGTCGCCTACTACGCCCGCATCGTCCACGGCCACGCCATCAAGCGGCGGCTGATTCAGGCCGGAGGCCAGCTGGCGGAGCTCGGCTTCGACGAGGCCCTGGACCCTCAGCAGGCTATCGAGGAGGCGGAGCGGACCGTCTTCGCGGTGGCTGACCGCGGCCGGCCTAAGGCGGACTTCCAACCGCTGGGCAAGCAGCTGGTGGCCACCTGGGAGGCCCTCAGCCACGCCTACCAGCAGGGGGAGGTGAGGTCGGTCACCGGGGTGGCCAGCGGCTTCGGCGAACTGGACGCCGTCACCTCGGGGTTCCAGCGCTCCGAGCTGGTGGTGCTGGCGGCCCGCCCGGGGGTGGGCAAGACCTCCTTCGCCCTCAACATCGCCCGCAACGCCGCGGTGCGGCGCCAGCACGGGGTGGCCCTCTTCAGCCTGGAGATGAGCCGCGACACCCTGGTCCAGCGCCTGCTCTGCAGCGAGGCCGGGGTGGACGCCTACCGGCTGCGCACCGGGCAGCTGGGCAGCGACGCCTGGCCCAAGATCGCCGAGGCGATGGACACCCTGAGCCGGGCCCAGATCTTCATCGACGACACCCCCGGGCTCTCGGTGATGGAGATGCGGGCCAAGGCCCGGCGTCTGCGGGCGGCGTCCAAGGTCGACCTCTTCATCGTCGACTACCTGCAGCTGATGCGCTCCCAGGGTCGATCGGACTCCCGGGCCCAGGAGGTCTCGGAGATCTCCGGCGGCTTGAAGAGCCTGGCCCGCGAGCTGGACGTCCCGGTGATCGCCCTCTCCCAGCTCAACCGGGAGTCGGAGCGGCGCACCGACCGCCGTCCCCAGCTCTCCGACCTGCGGGACTCCGGGAGCATCGAGCAGGACTCGGACATCGTCATGTTCCTCTACCGGCCGGGGATGCACGAGGAGGGGAAGGATCCCGGGCTCACCGAGCTGGACATCGCCAAGAACCGCAACGGGCCGATCCGCCGCCTGCAGCTCTACTTCAACGCCGGCCAGACCGCCTTCCGGGATCTGGACCGGGTCCACCAGGAGACCGCCTAGTGCCGCCGGGCCACCCATGGGAGTGACCATCTGCGTCGGGGGGCAGTGGGGCGACGAAGGCAAGGGGAAGGTGGTGGACCTCCTCTGCGAGTCCGCCCAGATGGTGATCCGCAGCCAGGGCGGCAACAACGCCGGCCACACCGTGGTCGCCGAGGGCCGCACCTTCAAATTCAACCTGGTGCCCTCCGGGATCCTCCATCCCGACACCGTCTGCGTGATCGGCAACGGGGTGGTGCTGGACCCCAAGGTGGTGCTGGCCGAGGTGGAGGAGCTGGAGTCGGCCGGCGCCGACCTGCGCAACCTGGTGATCAGCGAGCGCGCCCACATGATCATGCCCTACCACCCGGTGCTGGACCGGCTGGAGGAGTCGGCCCGCGGGGACGACCGGCTGGGGACGACCTTCCGCGGGGTGGGGCCGGCCTACAGCGACAAGGTCCGGCGCATCGGGTTCCGGGTGGGGGATCTGCAGAAGCTGCGCTTCCTGGAGAAGAAGCTGGACTTCGTGCTGCCCCTCAAGAACGAGGTGCTGGTCAAGCTGTACGGTGCCCCGCCGTTCACCGCCTCGGCCATCCTCGAGGAGTACACCGACTACGCCGACCGGCTGGAGCGCTTCATCCGGGACCCCTTCCCGGTGGTTCAGGGAGCGCTGGCCAGGGGTGAGCGGGTGATCCTGGAGGGGGCGCAGGGGACGATGCTGGACTTAGACCTCGGGACCTACCCCTACGTCACCAGCTCCTACCCCTCGTCCGGGGGGGCGCTGGCGGGGGCAGGGATCGGCCCCCGGGAGGTCACCTCCACGGTGGGGGTGTTCAAGGCCTACACCACCCGGGTGGGGTACGGCCCCTTCCCCACCGAGCTGGAGGGGGAGCTCGCCGAGTACCTCAGAGAGCGTGGCGTCGAGTACGGCACCACCACTGGGAGGCCCCGCCGGGTGGGCTGGTTCGACGTGCCGGTGGCCCGCTACGCAGTGGGGGTCAACGGGATCGACTCCCTGGCCATCACCAAGCTGGACGTCCTGGACGAGCTGGAGCAGGTGCGAATCTGCACCGGGTATCGCAGCAAGGGGAGGGAGGAGGACCATCCCATGGCCAACATCTCCCATCTGAAGCACCTGGAGTGCGAGTACCTGGAGCTGCCCGGTTGGCGCACCTCCACTCGCGAGGCTCGCAGCTGGGGAGCGCTCCCCCCTGAGGCCCGCGCCTACCTGGAGCGAATCTCCGAGCTGGTCGGAGCCCCGGTCGGGCTGGTCTCGGTCGGCCCCGAGCGAGATCAGACGGTGTGGGTCGGTTCGTGAGGCGGCTGCTGACGGCGGCAGCGCTGGCGGCGCTTGCCGGCCTTTGCCTCGTCACCCCAGCCCTGGCCCAGTCACCGGCCTGGACTCCTCTCGCCGGCCTCCAGCTCACGGGCAAGGGGCCAGCCGAGGTGTGGGGGCTGGCGGCCAACCCCGCCGACACCCAGCAGCTGCTGGCGGCCACCAGCCGGGGGGTCTACAGCAGCCAGGACGGGGGGCAGAGCTGGTCTCTGACGGCGATCCGGAGCTGGACCTGGCAGGTGGCCTATGCCCAGGGGCAGGCCTTCGCGGCCACCGAGACCCAGGGCATCTACCGCAACTCCGGCTCCGGGTGGGTCCAGGACAACCTGGGGCTGGGCAGCCTGGACGTCCGGGCCATCGCCGCCTCGCCCACCGCCGTGGTGGTGGGAACCAACTCCGGGGTGTATGTGAGCGGGACCGGCCTGGGGTGGCAGCCGGCCGGGCTCCAGGGGGTGAGCATCAGCTCGGTGGCGATCCTCTCGGCCAGCCCGCTCTCGGTGATGGCCGGCTCCGACAGCCAGATCTCGTCCACCAACCTCTACATGAACGGGGCGGCGGCGACGTCCAAGGCCTGGCAGGCGGTCACCGGAGCCGACCCCCAGGGGGCGCCGGTGTTCTCCATCGGGGTGGGCCCCCTGGCGCGGGGCGCATCGGCCCCCCCGGTGCTGGTGGGCACCCTGAAGGGGCTCTTCTCCACCACCGACGGGGGATCCAGCTGGCAGCAGGTGAACCTCGCGGACGGGGCTCTCTGGACGGTCAACACCATCGCCTTCGACCCCCTCAACCCCAGCGTGGTGTATGTGGGCGGGGACAACGGGGGGAGCAGCGGCGGCGGGATGCAGCGCAGCCTCAACGCCGGTTCCAGCTGGGCGCCGTACCAGAATGGCCTGCCGGCCACCGACGTGACCGGGCTCCTGGCCGAGCCCACCAACCCGGTCACCGTACTGGCCGCCGTCTGGCGGCCGGTCGCCCAATCCGGAACGGCCGCCAAGCTGGTGGACACCTCCGCGCCCGGCCCGGTGCCGCTCCAGCCCTCCTCGGCCACCAGCCCCATCCCCATCAGCCCCCCGCCCACTCCGGCGGCCACCCCCACCCCAGCGCCGCACCCACACGGCCAGGGCTCCTCACTTCAGATCCCGGCCTGGGCGCCTCCGGCGGCGGCGGCAGTCGTGGTGGTGCTGGTGGTGGCTACAGTTATGGCATTGAGGCGCCGCCGGGAGCGCCTGGATGCGGAGGCCCCGCCGTGATGCCGGAACTGGAAACGCCGCGCCGACGGCTCGCCGCGCTGGGCCTGGTGCTCCCCGAGGCCCCCCAACCGGTGGCCAGCTACCACCCCTACGTGCTCGCCGATGGGCTCCTGGTCACCTCCGGGGTGCTTCCCCGCCGGGACGGCCGGGTGATCACGGGGCGGCTCGGGGAGTCCACCACCGTGGACCAGGGGGTGGCGGCGGCCCGCGAGGGAGCGCTGGGGCTGCTGGCGGCCCTGGAGGGGGCGGTGGGGCTGGACCGGGTGCGCCAGCTCCTACTGCTGACGGTCTACGTTCGCTGTGCCCCCGACTTCGCCCGCCAGCCGGAGGTGGCGGATGGCGCCTCCAAGCTGCTCGCCGAGGTCCTCGGGCCTGCCGGTCATCACGCCCGGGTGGCGGTGGGGGTCGCGGAGCTCCCGCTCGAGGCCTGCCTGGAGCTACAGCTCACAGCCAGGGTCTGATCCCGTCTCCCGGGCCCGGGGCGTACATCTATTCGGTATACTCCGCCATCTTGTCCAGAGCCGCTCTGCCCACTGGCGCTCCGGCGGTGGAGGTCTCAGCCCTTCGCCGCACTTACCGCACCACGGTGGGAGCGGTGCGCCGCCGCCGGCTCGAGGTGGAGGCTGTCCGAGGGATCGACCTCTCCATCGCGCCGGGTGAGTTGTTCGGCCTGCTGGGTCCCAACGGGGCCGGCAAGACCACCACCATCCGGGTGCTTTGCACCCTGCTGCTGCCCACCTCGGGTCAGGTGAGGGTGTTGGGCCTGGACGTGGTGAGAGACGCCCGGGAGGTGCGGCGCCGGATCGGCTACGTCTTCGGCGGGGACCGGGGCCTCTACGACCGCCTCAGCGCCTACGACAACCTGCGCTACTTCGCCGAGCTGTACGCCCTGGAGCCGCGACGCATCCGCGCCCGGATCGGGGAGGTGCTGGAGGTCGTCGGGCTCTCCGGCCGGGAGCGCGAGCGGGTGGAGGGGTACTCGCGGGGCATGCGGCAGCGGCTCCACCTGGCGCGGGGGCTGCTCCACGACCCTGAGGTGCTCTTCTTCGACGAGCCCACCATCGGGGTGGATCCCCTGGGGGCTCGTGAGGTGCGCCAGATGATCTCCAACCTCCACGACCTGGGGAAGACCATGCTGCTCACCACCCACTACATGTTCGAGGCCGACAGCCTCTGCCAGCGGATCGCGGTGATCGCCAAGGGGCAGATCGTCGCCAGTGGCAGCCCCCGGGACCTGAAGCGGCTGGTGGCGAACCGCACGGTGGTGGAGATCGAAACCTACGGGGTCCCCGATGCCGCCCTCGCCCGGATGCGGGAGATGGACGGGGTGGAGTCGGTGACGGTGGAGACCAAGGAGCAGGCCCAGGTGGTCTCGGTTCAGGCCCGGGAGGGCCGGCAGCTGACCTCCGGCCTGATGGAGCTGCTGACCGATGTGCGGGTCGAGCGGATCGGGACCCGAGAGCCCACCCTGGAGGATGCCTACGTCGCCCTGGTGACCTCCGCGTGAGGGGCTTGGGGCTGCACGAGGCGCTGGGCTGGCCCCGGGTCGTGGCCTGGGGCTGGTTCTATCAGCTCAAGATGCAAGCCCAGTCCGGCTTCATGCTCATGACCGCGGTGATCCAGCCGCTGATCTTCGCCTCGATCGCCATGGCCGACCAGCAGGCGGGCAACCACGGCCTGCCCATCCTCTACTACGCGCTGGGTGCTGGGATCATGGGGATCTGGTCGACGGTGGTGTTCGGCTGCGGGGGCGCCCTCTCCTGGCAGCGCCACCAGGGGACGCTGGAGCCGCTGGTCATGGTGCCGGCGCCCTTCGTGCTGGTGCTGATGGGGA
>JAJYXT010000020.1 GCA_021801645.1 bacterium | reverse complement strand
CATGGAATCGCGCTCCAGCCGAACTTCTGCGTCCACGGTTACGAGTTTAGGCCCTGTTCAGGTTGGGGGCCGGGGCGCCAGTCGTCGACCAGCCGGCGCTTCCAGTCGTCCTGGGGATCGCGCCGGCTCGGCGGCCAGAGACGGTAGCCCTCGAAGCGGCGGAGGAGCAGGCACAGCAGCACCCCGACGGCCGTGATCGGGTAGGCCCGCGGGTCGCGGCTGGCCGCCAGCACCACCGGCAGGCTGAGGTAGCCCATGAGCACACCGAGCCCACTCCGCCGCATCCCCCCGCCCACCGCCAGCACGGCGAGCAGGCACACCAGCCCGATCCAGGACCAGAGGGCGATGGCCCCGGTGGCGGTGGCCACCCCCCGGCCGCCGTTGTAGCGGAAGTAGAACGGCCAACCGTTGCCGATCACCGCCGCCAGACCGGCGCCGGCCGCGACCCAGCTAGGGCCGCGCAGGAGGTCGGCAGCCAGCACCGGCGAGAGTCCCTGCGCGAACTGGAGTGGCCCCACCACGGCAGCCGGCCCCAGCCCCACCGTCCGGTAGAGGTTGCTGGTGCCGATCTTGCCGGTGCCCACCTGGCGGAGGTCCACCCCGGCCGCACGTCCCACCAGCCATCCCACCGGCACCCCTCCGAGGATGTAGGCACCACAGAACAGGGCAGCGATCCCGGTCGGAGTGCTCAGTGGGCCGGTCATCCCGGCAGCGGCAGGTCGCGGATGGCCGCGGCCCCGAAGAGGCCGGGGCCGGTGTGGAGGGCGATAACGGGGGTGAGGCTCAGCTGCTCCACCCCATCCACCCCGAACCGCCCGCGGAGAGCCTCCACCAGCGGCTCCATGGTGGAGGCGGCGTCCCCGCAGAAGGCGGCCAGCCGCAGCGGCGCGTCCCGCGGCATCTGCTCATACAGCGAGTCGACCACCGTCCGCAGGGCTCGCCGCGTTCCCTGCACCAGTCCCAGCCGGCGGACATCACCGCCGACGAAGGCGAAGACCGGGCGCACGCGCAGAAGGTCACTCCCCCTGCCCGCCAGCGCCGGCACCCTGCCGGAGCGCACCAGGAAGCGCATCGTCTCCAGTGCCGCGATGACCCGGGTCGAGGCCGCCAGGCGGGCCACGTGAGCCACCACCTGCTCCAGCTCCAGGCCGGCCGCGCAGGCGGCGGCGGCCGCCTCGGCGACCAGGGTGAACCCGGCGGCGGCGGTGCCGGTGTCCATCACCTCCACCCGCTTCCCCGGCCGCTCCTCGCGCAGCATCTCCGCGGCCACCCGGGCCGAGCGCTCCATGGTCGAGAAGCCTCCCGGGATGGTGAGGCAGAGCACGCTGTCCGCTCCCGCCTCCCGGAAGGCCCTGAGGTATTCGCCGGGGCTCGGGGAGCTGCTGGTGGGAAGGGGGCCCGCCGCCCGCAGCATGGAGTACAGCTCCTCGCTGGAGATGTCCACACCGTCGCGGAGGCTGCGCCCGTCCACCTCGATGGACATGGGCACGACCGTCACCTGAGGGGCCCCCGCCAGCTCCGGGGGCAGGCAGGCGCCACTATCCACCACCAGAGCCGTCCTCGAGGTCCTCCCGGCGGTCACTCGCTCCCCGGTGGCGTTTCCAGCTCCCTCATGCAATCTCGATAGATTGCCAGAAGGCGCTCGATCATCGGTTCCATGCCGTGATGCTGGAGAGCCTGCTGGCGGGCCGCTGCCCCCAGGGCGGCGGCCAGGCTCGGGTCGGATGCCAGCTGGCCCAGCCGCTCCCCCAGCGAGGCTGCCAGGCGACTGGGGTCGATCGCCAGGCCCCCCTCGGCCGCCACCCCCAGCCCGCCCTCCGGAGTGGCCAGCACGGCGCAGCCGCTGGCCATTGCCTCCAGCAACGAGATGGACAGTCCCTCCGCGGTGGAGGGAAGGCAGAAGACATCGACCTCCTGCCAGAAGGCTACTCGGGCGTCGGCGCCCACCAGCTGGCCCCGATAGCTGACCCGGGGGTCGATGGCCGCGGCGCGCCGAACTAGGGGCGATAGGGTGCCGGATCCGGCGATCACCAACCGGGCTCCCCGCGCCAGCGGGGCGGCGGCGAAACCCTCCAGCAGCGCACCTATCCCCTTCTCCGGATCCAGACGGCCCAGGTAGCCGACCACCAGCTCGCCCGGCGACCGGAGCCGACGATCTCCCCGGGGAGGTCGGAAGAGGTCCACATCCACGGCGTTGGGCACGACCACGACCCGCTCGGGCCCGGCCCCCAGCCGCAGCAGCCGCTCCCGGTGGCCCTCGGTGAACACCACCAGCCGCTGGTAGGCGCCAAGCCGGGCGAGCCAGAAGCGGTGCAACTGGCGCATCACCCAGCCCCGGGCGGTGCCCTCGGCAGCGAAGGGAAGATGGAAGGTGGCCACGGTGGCGGACCCGTGCCGGCGGGCCAGTCCCCCCGCCCAGCCGTCAGCGAGGGTGAAGCTCAATGAGCAATGGGTGACCTGAGGCCGCTGGAGGGCGATGGCCGCCTCCATCCGGCGGCGGAATCCCGGACCGGGGATGGTGACCGTCTTGAAACGCAGGGTGGGCCAAGAGGTGGCCATGGACGGTTCCACCGGCACCAGCAGGCCATCCTCGGCGGCGTGGTGCAGGTAGACGGTGCAGCCCCGGCGCTGCAACCCCTGCGCCACCTGCTCGCTGTAGCTGCTGAGGCCGTCCGCCCGACGCCCTCCGGCATGCCCGAGGAGGGCCACCCGCAGCCCGCCCTCAGGCTGGTCCGAGCTCACGCAGACGCCCTCTCTCGAAGGGATACCACTGCTCCGGCCAGCGGAGCACGGCGCGCTCGAAGGCCCCGAGCACCGGGCGGAGTGCCCTCTGGGGATCGGCCCCTGGCGCCACGAGCGTGGGATCGTGCACCTCGATGAAGTAGCCGCCCGCCGGGCTGCGCACCGCCACCACCGGGATGAGGGGGCAACCGGTGTGCTGCGCCAGCCGATAGGGGAGGTCGGAGATCTTCGTCAGATGGCCGAGGAACTCCACGTCCATGGAGGGGGTGTCACCCGGGATGTCGGCTACCAGCGCCACCACCTCTCCCCGGCGCAACGCCGCCAGGACGGCCCGGGGAGAGTGGGACGCCAGCACGGTGTGCATCCCCATCTCGGAGCGCGCCCACACCACCAGGTCGCGGATGGCTGCTGAGCCCTCGTCCGCCATCACCACGGTGAGGGGCAGGCCGATCGCGGTGGCGTAGGCCCCGCCGGCGTCCCAGGTTCCCAGGTGGAACAGAACCAGCACCGCTCCCTTTCCGCGGAGCCGGAGGTCCAGAAGCCTCTCCGCTCCGAACGCCGTGAAGGTCGACAGGAGGCGTGGGCGCGACAGTCGGTGGACGTAGACGAAGTCCAGCGCGGTTCTGGCGTACTCCCGATAGCTGCGGGCGGCCAGCCGGCGCGCGCCGCGCCGGTTCAGCCCCGGAACGACCTTCTGGAAGTTGGAGGCGGTGATGGCTCTCCTTCGGGGCTGGAGGGCGAAGGCAAGGTTGGCCATGGCGTCCGCAAGCCGGTATCTGTGGTCCCCCAGGAGGTGCAGGAGACCGGCTGTGACATTCAGGCCGGCTCGCAGGGCGGCGTGGGGCAAGGGCCGTTCCGCCTCGGGCACCCTTGGATTGTCGCATCAGGCCCCATCTCGACGGCGTCGGGGGCGACTTAGGGCACGGAGCCTGCAGGGCCTAGGGTGACCCGGTCCCCTTCTGGAGAGATCAGCGCATCCCCCGACCGGCGCTACTGTTGGCGGCACATCAACCGTAGACCGAGGGCGAAGATGCGCGGGACCTGGACTCTGGGCCGGGAGGCAGGGAGCCGCCTTGACGCGTCCCCATCCGCGGAGACTGTGGCTCCAGGTCGCCGCGAGCGCTCCCCGGGCGACCGATGAACCGCCTCGCCGAGGAGTCCAGCCTCTATCTCCGCCAGCATCAGGAGAACCCGGTCGACTGGTACCCCTGGGGGGAGGATGCCTTCGCCGCCGCCCGGGCCCAGGACAAGCCGGTGCTGCTCAGCGTGGGCTACTCCACCTGCCACTGGTGCCACGTCATGGCCCACGAGTCCTTCGCCGACCCCGAGGTGGCTGAGCTCCAGAACCGCCTCTTCGTCTCCATCAAGGTGGATCGGGAGGAGCACCCCGGAGTCGACCGCGTCTACATGGAGGCGCTGCTGGCGCTCACCGGGTCCGGTGGCTGGCCCATGACCGTCTTCCTCCTCCCGGATGGGCGACCTTACTTCGCCGGAACGTACTTCCCACCGCAGGATCGTGGCGGCCTGCCGGCCTTCCGGCGGGTGCTGCTGGCCACCGCGGCAGCCTACCGGGACCGGCGCCCGGATCTCGAGGCGACCGCCCGCGAGCTGGCGCTGGCGCTGGCGCCGTCAAGGGTCGGCGGGACCGGGGCGGCTCCCTCGCAGGAGGACCTCGCCGCCGCCTCGGAGCGCATCCTCGCCGGCTGGGACAGGAGCCACGGTGGGCTGCGCGGCGCACCCAAGTTCCCCCAGGCCCCCCTCCTGGAATTCCTCCAGGCGCGCTGGGCACTGCGCGGGGATCAGGAGGCCGGGCGGGCCGTGAGGCTGACCCTCCGGCGCATGGCGGAGGGCGGGATTCACGATCAGTTGGGAGGTGGATTCCACCGCTACTCGGTGGATGACCGTTGGGGGGTACCCCACTTCGAGAAGATGCTCTATGACCAGGCCCAGCTGATCCCCCTCTACCTCCACCACTGGCAGATGCAGCGGGATGAGGGGGCGCTGGCGGCGGCCGTCGAGACCGCCGAATTCATGGTCAGCGGACTCGGGCTGCCTTCGGGAGGGTTCGCCGCAGCCCTCGACGCCGACTCCGCCGGCCGGGAGGGGCTCACCTACCTCTGGACCCGGGAGCAGCTGGACAGCGCCGGCGGGGACGGCTGGAGCGAGTTCTGGCGGCTGGACCCCGGCGCCCGGGTGGACGGTGACTTTGTGCTCCAGGCTGCCCTCCCCTGGGGGCGCCTCCCTCCCGGGGCCGCGGAGGTGCGCTCGCGGCTCCTGGCGGAGCGGGCAGAACGCCCCCAGCCCCAGCGGGACGACAAGGTCGTGGTGGCGTGGAACGCCCAGGCGGCCAGTGCGCTGGCGGAGCTGGGGCTCCTGCTTTCCGATGATCGATTCCTCACCCCGGCGCTGCGGTGTGCCCTCCTGCTCTGCGAGAGCGCCCGTGACTCCGAGGGCGGGCTGACCCATGTCCTGTACAGCTCGAGCTCCCGCCTTCCGGCTACCCTCGAGGATCGGGCGGCTCTCGGCTTGTGCGGCCTTTGGATGCACGAGGTCACCGGCGACGGGGAGTGGATAGAGAGGTCCTTGGAGCTGGCGGAGTCGGCCGAGCGGCTCCATCGGGATGGGGAGGGGCTCTGGCACGAGACGGCCGCCGGTGCGGACCCCCTGCTGCCGGCGCGGCCGACCGCGGTCGATGACGGGGCCACGCGCTCCGGCATCTCCCAGATGGTCTCCCTCTGCTGGCGGCTCTGGCAGCTCACCGGGGAGGCGGCCTGGTCGGAGCGGGCGGAGACGGCAGTGGCGCGTCTCACCCGGGGGGCGACCGGCCAGCCCCTGGCCTTCGGAGGGCTTCTCGCGGACATCGAGGCCATGAACGCGGGGGGGACCCAGCTGGCCATTGCAGCTGCACCAGGGGAACATCTCGAGCTCCTCCGCCGGGCTCGCTCCCACTTCTTGCCGACCCTGGTGGTGGCGGTGGGCACGGGGTCGGAGTCAGATCCACCACTCGCCGCCGGGCGGCCGGCTCTGGGCGGCATTCCCACGGCGCACGTTTGCCGTGACTTCACCTGCCGGATGCCCACCACGCGGGCGGACGACCTCGAGGAGCAGCTTTCCGCCGCGCGAGCCGCCGGGCACGTGGGAGGATAGCGGATGGTGAACGGGAAGCAGGGCCGGCCGCTGGCGGTGGTCACCGGGGCCAGCTCGGGGATCGGCGAGGCGGTCGCGCGCCGGCTCCATCGGGAGGGATTCGACCTGCTCCTGGGAGCGCGCCGCGATGAACTCCTGGAGCCGCTGGCAGCCGAGCTGGGCGTCCGCTGGCGGCACCTGGACGTGGCCGATCAGGCGAGTGTCGCGCAATTCTGCGAGGGGGTGGAGCAGCTGGCGGTTCTGGTCAACAACGCCGGCGGCGCCCGCGGGCTGGACCCGGTCGAGGCCGCCCCGCTCGAGGACTGGCGTTGGATGTGGGAGGTCAACGTCCTGGGGCTGGTGGCGATGACCCGGCAGCTCATCCCCGCCCTGGAGCGTTCCGGCCGAGGCATCGTGGTGAACATCTCCTCCACCGCAGCCTTCGAGGTGTACGAGGGCGGCGCCGGCTACACCGCCGCCAAGCACGCCGTCCACGCGATCTCCCGGACCCTCCGACTGGAGCTGGCGGGGCGCCCCATCCGGGTCACCGAGGTCTGCCCGGGGATGGTGGAGACGGACTTCTCTGTGAACCGCTTCCGGGGTGACTCCGGGCGCGCCGCTCAGGTGTATCGAGGTGTCGAGGCCCTCACGGCGGCCGATGTCGCGGACGTGGTGGCCTTCGCCGCCACCCGCCCTCCGCACGTCGATCTCGATCAGATCGTGATGCGTCCGGTCCAACAGGCCGCGAGCCACAAGGTGGTGCGGAGAGAATAGGGCGGCTCAGCCGTCCATCGGGTTCCGCACCGGCCGGCCCGGGTCCGCCGCCCACTCGCTCCAGGAGCCCGGATAGAGCTGTCCCGGACGGCCTCCGGCCACCTCGAGGGCGAGGAGCACCGCGCAGGAGGTGACCCCGGACCCGCAGTAGACCACGACCGGACGGTCCTCCGGACCCGCGTCCCCGAGCAGGTGCCGCAGCTCGGCCGCAGGGCGGAGGCGACCCCGGTCGAAGAGGTCGGTCCAGGGCAGGCTGACCGCGCCCGGGAGGTGCCCGGGCCGGGGGTCCAGCGGGTTGGGCTGTCCCTGGTAGCGCGCCCTCGCTCGTGCGTCCACCACGACGCTGCCCCGATCCCGGCAGGTCTCGAGGCCATCCGCCTCCACCCAGCCCTCGAACCCCTCAGCCTGGAAGTCGCCGGACCGTGGGGCGGGCCGCTCACCCGTGAGCCTCCCCCCTGCCTCCAGATAGGCCTGGAGGCCGCCGTCCAGGACCGCCACCCGGCGGTGGCCGGCGGCCCGGAGCATCCACCAGGCCCGGGCCGCCGCCCCGGTGACCTCGTCGTACACCACCACCTGGCTTCCGGTGCTGACCCCGTGGCGGCGCATGCTGGCAACAAAGCTCTCCACCGGGGGAAGGGGGTGGCGGCCGCGCGGGCCCGCCGGTCCGGCGAGCTCCAGGTCAAGATCCACGAACTCCGCCCCCGGGACGTGGCCGGCGAGATAGGCCTCGCGTTCGGCACCCCGCTCCAGCGACCAGCGCACGTCCAGCACCACCAGATCCGGCGCGCCCAGCTGCCCGATCAGGTGGTCCGGCTGCACCAGGGGCTGGGGCCAGTCGGGCATGGCGACATAATGCCGGAAGTGGGCCGCACGCAAGGATTCAGCCGGAGGGGGCGCGACCGTCCCCCCCGCGGGCACAACCGCCTGAATGGGGCAGCCCGTGAGCCCTGAGCTGCGGTGCCTGGTGGTCGGGCGCAGCCCCATCCCGGATCCGGGGGTGCTGGCCGGGCTGAACGGGGGCCTGGAGCTGGTCGGCCCCGGGGCCGGGGTGGGGGAGGGACGCTTCGACTGCATCTGGCGGCTCTTTGGGGGGCGCCTCGAGGGAGCAACAGGGGACCCCCTCGAGGCGGGTCTCAGGGCACACCCCGAGGTGCGCTGGGTGCACACCGTGAGTGCGGGGATCGACCACCTGCGCCCTCTTCTGGAGGGCTACCCCGGGGTCACTCTCACGACCTCCGCCGGGGTGGTGGCGGTTCCCATCGCCGAGTTCGTGCTGGCCTGCCTCCTGCACCACTGCAAGCGGCTGGCCGACCTGGATGAGCTCCAGCGTCAGCGCCGCTTCGAGGCGGTTCCTCTGAGGGAGCTGGGGGATCTGAGGGTGGTGCTGGTCGGCCTGGGCGCGATCGGCAACGAGGTGGCTCGGAGAGCCCTCGCCCTGAGGGCGCAGGTGGTCGCCGTGCGCCGCCGCCCCGAGTTGGGAGGTGGGCCCCACGGGTTGCCGGTCATAGGGCCGGAGGGGCTCCGAGAGGCCTGCCGCGGGGCTGACGCCCTGGTGCTGGCGGCCCCGCTGACCGGCAGCAGCCGGAGGATGATCGGGGACGGAGAGCTGCGGCTCATGGCCGAGGGTTCCGCTCTGGTCAACATCGCCCGGGGCGGCCTCGTGGACGAGCCGGCGCTGCTCCGGGCGCTCACAGGCGGGCCGCTGGCCGCCGCCTACCTGGACGCCTTCGAAGAGGAGCCACTGCCGGACTCGTCCCCCCTTTGGACCGCCCCCGGCGTCCACCTCAGCCCCCACGTGAGCTGGAGCTCTCCCCACTTCGCCCGGCGAAGCACCGAACTCTTCCTGAATCAGCTCAAGCGCTTTCGCCAAGGGCTGCCCTTGGCGAACGTCGCCGATCTCGCCCAGGGCTATTGACTCACTCCGGGATGTAGTCCGAGCGGAGCCCCAGGAGCTCGGGGGCATGGAGCTGGACCAGCTTGGCGGCCACCCCCGCTGGCGGACCGGGGCGCAGGAGGGAGCCCAGGACCATGGTGGTGAAGGCCAGCGGCACGGTGACAATCGCCGGCTGAGCCAGGATCACGGCCAGCCCCGAGGACCGGGCCAAGAAGTCCTCCACCTGGGGGCTGAGAGTGGCCACCATCGTGGTCACGATGGCCAGCGTGGCGGTGCCGCCACCCAGCGCCACCCCCAGGGCGGCGGCCCTGGTGGTCAGCCGCGGCCACCAGATGCCCAGCACCAGCAGCGGGAAGAAGGAGCTGGCGGCGATCGCGAACGCCCAGCCCACCAGGACGCTGATGTCGAACTGGCTGACCATCAGGCCCAGCGCCGCGGCCACGCCCCCCGCCCCCACCGCCGCCAGCTGGAAGGCGACCCGGCGCCGGTGGGGGCTGGCGGCGGGACGAAGCCACCTCCCGTACACGTCGTGGCCCAGGGCACCGGCGAGCGAGACCAGCAGTCCGCTCAGGGTGGAGGTGAAGGCCGCGAAGGCCCCCGCCGCCACCACCGCCAGCAGCAGCTGGCCGAGCCATCCTCCCAGCAGCGAGGGCAGGACCAGGACCACCGCGTCCGTGAGGTTGTTGCCGTACAGGGAGGGGTCCAGTGCCCGCCCCAGAGCGCCGAACACCGGGGGCCAGATGTAGAAGGCGCCCAGCAGAACCAGGACCAGCAGGGCGGTGCGCCGCGCCGCCCGGGCGTCGGGATTGGTGTAGAAGCGCACCAGGATGTGGGGCAGGCCGATCGTACCCAGGACGATGGCCAGGATCAGCGAGTAGGTGAAGAGCAGCGGATGGCCGCTGCCACCGGCCAGGGGCCCGAAGGGAGCCGACCAGCTGTTGTTGGTGGCCGCCGGGGTGGCGCTCCCGAATGGTGCCGGCTGACCGTTGGGCAACAGCACTGTGGCGTTGCCACCCCAGACCAGGGTTCCGGCCGGAATCCGTTGCTGTCCGAACAGCAGGAGGTGTCTCGATCCCCGCACCGGCGAGGAGGGTGCCGGGGTGTCCCCGACCTCGGCGGTGACCGCCCCGGGAGCCCTGACCGGGTCCTCCCGGCTCCAGAGCACCAGCGCCTCGCCCTCCACGTCCAGGGAGGTGGCGCGGGGTAGCTGCCAGAGCTCCCCCCTGGTCACCCGGTAGGTGGTGCTGGCCGGCAGCCGAACCAGCTGGCCGCGGGCCGTGGCGAACGGGGTGCCCGGCCCGCCGAAGTGGAGGAGGAGGAGGAAGGCGGGGAGGGAGATGGCGAAGATCTTGGCCGCGAACTGGAGGCTCTGGACCAGCGTGATGCCGCGCATCCCCCCCCCGGTCACGGCGGTCACCACCACCACCGCCACCGCCACCACGCCCACCCAGTAGGGGAGTCCGGAAGCGGTCTCCACGGTGAGACCCGCGGCCTTCATCTGGGGAAGGGCATAGAAGAAGCCGATCACCAGGACCAGGACCACCGCCAAGCGGCGGAAGCGGGGGCTGTCGAAACGCCCCTCGGCGAAGTCCGGGATGGTGTAGGCCCCGAAACGCCGCAGCGGCCCGGCCACGAACAGCAGGAGCAGAAGGTACCCGGCTGCGTAGCCCACCGGATACCAGAGCACGTCGTACCCGAACTGCATCACCAGGCCGGCCACCCCGAGGAAGGAGGCGGCGCTCAGGTACTCGCCGCTGATGGCGGCGGCGTTGATCCGCGGTGGCACCGCCCGGGCCGCCACCATGAAGTCCGAGGTGGTGCGGCTGTAACGGCGGGCGAAGAGGCCGGCCAGGATGCTGATCAGAGCCATCGCCACCAGGCCGAGAACCGCCGCCACCGAAGGACTCACCGGGAGCCCTCAGCGCAGGAGGTCGGTGAACTCCTCGTCCACCTCCTCGGCCCGGCGCACGTAGTGCCGCCCCAGCCACACTAGGAGCGGGTAGGAGAGGACTCCGAGCACCACCCAGGTCACGGGCACCCCGGCGACGTCCCACCTGGTCCACGGCTTCCACAAGGTGGAGAGGAGCGGCTGGGCCGCCAGGAAGGCGAAGAAGACCGCGGCCACTCCCAGGCTCAGCCGCAACTGGCGACGCATCAGGGCCTGGAGGAAGATCCCCCCGACCTCAGTCTGCTCGGAGAACTCCCGCAGCCCGGAAGATGACGGTGGCGGCGGGGTCAGACGGCCCTCCGGGCGCACCTCAGAGCCCCAGGGCGCTGCGGAGCTGCTGGCCGTGGCGGCGGGAGACCGGAACTGCCAGTCCCGGGACCCCGTCCAGCCGCAGGAGGAAGGTGTTGTTGAAGAAGGTCTCCACCGCGGTCACGTGGCGCAGGTTGACCAGGTAGTGGCGGTGCACCCGGAGGAAGCCCTGCCGGCTGAGCCTGGCCTCCAGCTCCTGAAGGCGGAGGCGCGCCAGGTAGCGGCCCTCAGCGGTGATCAGCGCCACCCGGTCGCCGGAGACCTCCCCCACGCGGATGTCCTGCACTGAAAGGAGCAGGGTCTGCCCGCGGTGGACCACCGCCAGCCGGGACTCCGCCCAGGCCAGCTCCTCCGGCCGCGCCGGGCCGCGGGCCACCTCGCTCCGCGCCGCTGCCAGCCGCTCCAGGGTGAGGGTGAGCCGGTCCGCCCGCACCGGCTTCAGCAGGTAGTCGAAGGCGGCCAGCTGGAAGGCCTCCACCGCGTGCTGCTCGAAGGCGGTGACGAAGACCACCTGGGGCTTGGGCTGCAGAGCCTTCAGCAGCTCGGCCATCTGCAGGCCGTCCAGGTCGGGCATCTGGATGTCCAGGAAGACCACGTCGGCCGGGGCGGCCCGCAGTAGGTCCATGGCGCTCGGGGTGTCCTCCGCCTCGCGCACCTCCCCGATCCGGGGTGAGCGCCTCAGGAGGTAGCCCAGGTCGTGGCGTGCCGGCGCCTCGTCGTCGACCACCAGGGCCGACATCGAGACCTCACTCATCTCACGAGGCCTTCACCCCAGGGCGGTACTTGGGCACCCGCACCGTGACCGTTGTCCCCTCCCCGGGACGGGATACCACCTCCAGCCCGTGTCCGGGGCCGAACACGTGGGTGAGCCGGCGGTGGATGTTGCCCAGCGCCCCCTGCTGGTCGGCCAGCTCCATCCCTCCCGGGAACCCCTCGCCATCGTCGCGCACGCAGATCCAGCACTCGTCGTCCTGGTCGGTCGCCTCAACCGCCACGGTGCCCCGGCCGCGCCGCTGCTCGATCCCGTGTTTCACGGCGTTCTCCACCAGGGGCTGGATCAGAAGGGCCGGCACCACGGTGCTCAGCACCTCGGGCTCGATGTGGTAGCGCACCTGGAGCCGCTCTCCGAATCGGGCCTGCTCCAGGTTGAGGTACTGGTTGACGTAGACAAGCTCGTCGGCCAGGGTGGTGAACTCCGAGCTGGGGCCGGCGAAGGCGCGGCGGCTGAAGTCGGCGAACTCCACCAGCAGCTCCCGGGAGCGCTCCGGGTCGCTGCGCACGAAGCTGGCAATGGTGGTGAGCAGGTTGTAGATGAAGTGGGGGGAGATCTGAGCCCGCAGGGCGCGCAGCTCCGAGCGCACCAGCGCCGCCTGCTGCTGGTCGGCCCGCTGGAGCCTCAGCTGGGTGGCCAGCAGCTCGCCCAGGTCGGCCGTCACCCGCAGCTGGGCGGGGCTCGGCTCCCCCCCGTGGTAGGTGACGAGGGCTGCCACCGGATGGTCGTCGAGGGTGATGGGAGCAACCACCGCCACGCGCAGGGGGCAGTCCGTGGGCTCCTGGGCGTGCAGGCGCACCATCTGGGTCCGCCCCGACTCCAGCGCGGAGAGGAAGGCGGCCGAGTCCCTCTCGAGATGGCGGGTGTGGCCATCGGCCCGGCTGCCCGCGGCGGGCTGGTAGGCGAGCAGCTGGCGGGCGTCGTAGATGGCGGCCGCCATCCCGCCGGACTGGGGGACCAGTGAGCGCAGCACCTTGACCGCGGTCTTGCGGTCCAGCCCCTGGCGCAGGCTGGCGACCGCGGAGGTGGCGAACGCCAGGGTTCTCAAGGTCGCCCTCTCCTCCGCGGTGTTGAAGGCGAAGGGACGCCGCCGGAGCCGGCGGTGCACCAGCAAGGCCGCCAGAGCGGTGAACACCGCCTCGATTCCCACCAGCGCGGGCCAGGGCATGGCGCGAATCATCCACCGGGACCCCCGCCAGTGCAACCGCTCCCCCCGAAGCTCCTGCCGCTCGGCCGCGGATTCGGACCGCTCGGCGTGTCCCTCTCCGCTGAGCCCCTCGCGGGGGCTACCCTGCACCCGAACCGCGTTCCGGCGCGGCTCGGTGCCGTCTGCGGGGAGGTGGATCAGGCGCGTGGGTAAGTCAGGAGGGTGGTATGGCAGTTGATGGCAACCGGATCGACGCGCTGCAGGAGGAGGGGCGGACCTTCCCGCCGCCCCCGGAGTTCGCCGCCCAGGCCAATGCCAAGGCCGACATCTACCAGAAGGGGTTCGAGGAGTTCTGGGAGGAGCAGGGGAGGACCCGGGTCAGCTGGTTCCGCCCCTACGACAAGCTCTACGAGTGGAATCCCCCCTACGCCAAGTGGTACCTCGGCGGGCAGCTCAACGTCTGCTACAACTGCGTTGATCGCCATGTGGAGGCCGGCCGCGGGGCGAAGGTGGCCTTCTACTGGGAGGGGGAGCCGGACGACGAGCGCCGCACCGTCACCTTCTCAGACCTCCAGCGGGAGGTGGTGCGCTTCGCCAACGGGCTGAAGAAGCTGGGGGTCAAGAAGGGCACCCCGGTGGGGATCTATATGGGCATGTGCATGGACCTGCCCGTGGCCATGCTCGCCTGCACTCGGATCGGCGCCCCCTTCACCGTGGTCTTCGGGGGCTTCTCGGCCGATGCCCTGGCGGGCCGGCTCAACGACATGGGGGCCGAGCTCCTGATCACCCAGGACGAGGGCTGGCGCAAGGGCGGCAAGGTTCCCCTGAAGGTCAACGCCGACGCCGCCCTGGAGATGTCTCCCACGGTTCGCACTTGCCTGGTCAGCCGGCGCATGGGGTCCCCGGTGAACATGCGCGCGGGGCGCGACGTCTATGTGGACGAGGTCCTGGAGGGGCTGAGCGACGATCCCGTCACCTGCCCCTGCGAGCCTATGGACTCCGAGGACCTGCTCTACCTCCTCTACACCAGCGGCACCACCGCCAAGCCCAAGGGCATCGTGCACACCACCGGGGGCTACCTGGTGGGGGTGGCCACCACCCACTACTACATCTTCGACATCAAGCCCGACTCGGTCTACTGGTGCGCCGCGGACATCGGCTGGGTCACCGGCCACAGCTACATCCTCTTCGGCCCGCTCTGCAACGGCACGACCGGGGTGATCTACGAGGGGGTGCCCAACCACCCCAACGAAGAGCGCTGGTGGGAGATCATCGAGCGCTACAAGGTCGACATCCTCTACACGGCCCCCACCACCATCCGGACCCACATGAAGTGGGGACCCCAGCACGCCCAGAAGCACGACCTGTCCAGCCTTAGGCTGCTGGGGACCGTGGGCGAGCCGATCAACCCCGAGGCCTGGATCTGGTACCGGGAGCACATCGGCCTGGGTCGCACCCCGGTGGTGGACACCTGGTGGCAGACCGAGACGGGGATGATCCTGATCTCACCGCTCCCCGGGGTCACCACCCTCAAGCCGGGCTCGGCGACCAAGCCCTTCCCCACCGTTGACGCCGCCGTCTACGACGAAGCAGGACAGGAGGTGCCGCCAGGGCAAGGTGGCTACCTGGTGATCCGCAAGCCCTGGCCCGCCATGCTGCGGGGAATTTACAACGACCCCGAGCGCTACCAGCAGACCTACTGGTCCCGCTACAAGGACACCTACTTCGTGGGTGATGGGGCCCGCAAGGACGAGGACGGGGACTTCTGGCTGATGGGGCGGATCGACGACGTCATGAACATCTCCGCCCACCGCATCTCCACCATCGAGGTGGAGTCAGCGCTGGTCGACCACCCCGCGGTCGCCGAGGCCGCGGTTTGCGGACGCAGCGATTCCCAGACCGGTCAGGCGATCGTCGCCTACGTGACTCTGAAGGCGACCCACCAGCCCTCGGTTGAGCTCCTGGGGGTGCTGCGTGACCACGTCTCCAAGAAGATCGGCAAGATCGCTGCCCCGGCCAACATCGTCTTCACCCCCGAGCTGCCCAAGACCCGCTCCGGGAAGATCATGCGACGCCTCCTTAGGGACGTTGCCGAGCACCGGGCGCTGGGGGACACCACCACCCTGGCGGATCCCACGGTTGTCGAGGAGCTGCGCTCCCGGGCGGTTACAGAGGAGGGCAAGGAGCAATAGCCAAGGCAAGTTCGGTGCACCATCAGTCGAGATCAACCCGACGGAGGTTCAAATAGTCAATGGCTGCTAACAATCCATCCGCTGGGCCGGCGCCCGTGATGCACACCCAGGAGGCCACGCCGGCCATCGCCGACCCCGCACCGCTGGGTCTGGCCGGGTTCGGCATGACCACCGCGATGCTGATGTTCATCAACATCGGGATGATCGGCGCCGGCGCGACAACTGCGGTCCTCCCCATGGCGGCTGCCTACGGCGGCCTGGGCCAGCTCCTGGCAGGGATGTGGGCGTTCAAGCGCGGCAACACCTTCGCCGCGACGGCGTTCAGCTCCTACGGTCTCTTCTGGATCAGCTACTACCTGCTGGTGGGAGTCTGGGCCAAGACCGTTACCCCGGCTGACGCTTCGCCGATCATCGGCCTCTACCTCTTCCTGTGGGGGATTTTCACCGCCTACATGTTCATCGCCTCGCTGGCCGGCACCAGGGCGGTGATGGTGGTCTTCTTCCTCCTGGCCGTGACCTTCATTCTTCTGGCCATTGGGGTTTGGGCCAACAACGCCCCCGGTCACGGTTGGACCCAGATCGGCGGCATCGTGGGCCTGCTCACCGCGATCGCGGCGTTCTACACGTCCTTCGCCGACGTCACCAACGCCAGCTTCAAGCGGGTCGTCCTGCCCACCAACTGACGTCATCGGGGCCCGGCGCCACTCGGCGCCGGGCCCTCACGCGTCAGGCGCTCGCAGACGCCCGCTCCGGCTCACGCGCCGCCCGCGGGTGCCCGTCCACCCCGCGCCAGAGGGGAAGCAGCACCAGGGCGGTGCCCACCATCACCACCGCCGTCCCCACGAAGGGAAGCGGTGCAGCCACCCCGAACAGCGCCCCCGCACCGATGGCGGCCAGCGCCGAGGCCCCCACTTGGAAGGAGCTGTACATCCCCTGGGCCCGTCCCATCTGCTCCGCCGGGACCAGCCGGGAGAGCATCGCCTGACGGGCGGGCATCCCCACCACAGTGAAGACCCCTTCGAACGCTCCGAGGGCGATGAGCCAGACTGGAGAGGGGACGAACGGGTAGGTGGCGGCAAATGCCCCCGCGAAAACCATGCCCGCTCGGATCAGGCGGCGGTTGTCCAGGCGGTCGGCCAGCCAGCCAGCCGGCCACGACCCCACAGTGAAGGGCAGGGCGAAGATGGTGAAGGATAGCCCGATCTCGAAGTTGCTGGCATGGCGGGAGTGCATCAGAAGGCTCCATAGGGTGTCGTACATCCCGATCAGCACCCCGACCGCCATCGAGGAGAGCAGGATCCCGAGGAGTCCCCGCTGCCGCCAGAGCGCCCGCGGCCTGGATGGCTCCCGCGCGTGGCTCACGGCGACCTTCCCCGCCGGGACGGTCGCCAAGATGATGCCGGACACCAGCACCGCCGCGGCCGCCGAGACCAGGAAGGTCAGCGCCACCGAGATGGAGAAGAGCAGGGCGCCGATCATCGGCCCGGCGATGGTCCCCGCCATGTTGGCCCCGGTTAACAGCCCGTAGGCGCGGCCCCGCCGCTCGGGGACAACGATGTCCGCCACCAGGGAGAGGGCCAGGACGTTGGCCGACCCGGAGGCGGCGCCCTGGACGGCGCGCAGGAGGATGAACCCGATCGGACTCGGGGTGAGCGCAAAGGCCGCGGTGGCAGCGGCATAGAGCAGCTCGCTGCCGACCAAAAGGCGCCGGCGGCCCAGACGGTCCGAGAGGCGTCCCATGGGGTAGCCGACCACCAGCCCCGCCCCCCAGAAGGCCGCAGTGGTCAGCCCCACCTCCGTGTAGGAGGCCCCACCGTGCCGCAGGAACAGCGGCAGGATGGGCAGGATCATGGTCGCCCCCAGGGCATCAGTGAAGGCGGCCCCCGCCAGCCCCCAGAGGGCGAGGCGGGCGCGACGGGGATCGAGGGCTACTGGCGAACTCAAGATCGACTCCTGCGAACACTTGGGTGGCGGCACACGGGGCCGCGCCGGCTCATGGCCGGGACCGGGTCCGGGGCGGCGGGGCCGCCCACGCGAGGATCGATCAGCTCACCAAGGGGACTACAATACACCTGTCCGAGCAAGGAGGTTCAGATGGTCACGGCGATGCAGGTGGCGCTTCCCCTGGCCGCTCTCCTCCTCGTGGCGGGCGGCTCGCTGGTGGCGTGGGTCATGATCTTCCGCAAGGCTGGCAGGGAAGAGCGGGGCGATCAGCACTCCCCTCACGCCCTCTGACCCGCCCGCGCGGGCGCGTAGGCCCGGTCCACGGTCCGCGCTTTAGCTGAGAGGCGGATGTAGCGAATACGACCAGCGGGTCACGGTCCCGTGCCCCGTGGGCATGGAGGAGTTCTACGTGCTACCCGCTCAGGGCCGCCGAACCACGCGCACCCGGCGCTTGGGGCGCTGGCGTCCGGCCACCTGCTTCGGAACCACGCTGACGCTCCCGTCCGACTCCATCTCCACCAGCTCGGCGTCGCCGACCCCGTCCACTCCGTGCTCCCGGAGCGCCATCTCGGCCTCGTCAAGGTCCAGCCCCTCGCGTCGCAGGGCGGCCACGTTCCAGGTGCCGTTGGTCGCCAGCACCGTTGGGGAGGGGCGCAGCAGATGATCGAGCCACCTCACCCTCACGCGGGCCAGGCCGAGGGCCAGGTTGAGGACGAAGAGGGTGGCTATGATCACCAGCCCCCCCAGCAAGGAGCTGTCCGGCCCGGTCATGGCGGGCTGGACGGCATTGGCCACCAGGAGCACCAGCACCAGATCGAAGATCGTCATCTGCCCCAGCTCGCGCTTGCCGAACAGCCTGAGGGCGAAGGTGAGCGCTAGGTAGATGACGACCGAACGGAGCGCCAGGTCCCAGGGCGCGACAGCGAGGTGGATGATGTCCATGAGCTGCACCTCCACTCTCCCAAGGAGAGCCCGGGGTAATGCCGCCGGCAGAGGCGGTCAGCCCTCATCCTCCCGCAGCCGCGCGGGCCGTGACCAGCCCCCAGCGAGCCGGGGCGCAGCCCCGGCTCGAGGGAGGATCAGCTCAGCTGCCGGCCGCCTGGAACCCCAGATCGAGAATCGCCCTCGCCCAGTGGTTCTTGCCATGCACACCGCGCCCGGCAACCACGACGATCTCGCCGGGCTGCAGTGACGATGCGGTCTCAGCCACCGGCTTGACGCCGAATCCCTGGTACTTCCAGGCGTGGGTGTGGGGCAGGAGGTTCAGGGTCACCTCGGTGCCGTTGGGCTCCTTGATCACCAAGACCCCTTTCCCGGCGGTGCCCCCGGTCGAGCTGTCGGACACCACCTCGCCCGCCACCTTGGGCAGGCGGAAGAGTCCGTAGCGGTGGTGCGCCGTCGAACTCTTTGGGGTCGTGGATGGTGATGCGGTGGCAGCCGAGACGGCGGTCACCCCAACCCCGGCGGCGGCTGCTGCCACGGCCCCGGTGGCCAGCCATCGGATCAGCGTCCTCTTCATATTCGGTCTTGCTCCTTGCACAAGCGGGCCCTTCGCGGCCCCCGATCTGACCTTCCGAACTTACCTTGGCCCCGCCTGCTCCGGCCTTAGATCCCGCTGAGAGGGCCGCCGGGCACGTGATTTCCACCGGGGCCGGTCATCCACCCGGCTAGTACGATGGTGGTGGTTAGGGGGGCGTATCCATGGCAACTTCGATCGAGGGCGGGGCTCCGGACCGGGTCGGCCCGCAGCGTCCGGGCGGTGCCGGGGAGGACCTGACGCGGGTCCCCGACCTGGCGCACGGCGCGGTCATGGCGGGCCCGGTGCGAACCCGGCGCCCGGTCTACGTCGACCTGCTTCCGCCCTGCAACGCCGGGTGCCCGGCTGGGGAGAATATCCAGGCCTGGCTGGCGGAGCAGGCGGCCGGGCGGTCCGAGCGGGCCTGGCGGATTCTGGTGGCGGAGAACCCGCTCCCTGCGGTCCACGGACGGGTCTGCTACCACCCCTGTGAGAGCGTCTGCAACCGGGCGGAGCTGGACGACGCCGTCTCCATCCACGCTGTTGAGCGATATCTCGGGGACCTGGCCCTGGAGCGGGGATGGCAGTTCGCGCCCGCCGCCGCCCCTTCGGGTAAGCGCGTGCTGGTGGTCGGCTCCGGGCCCAGCGGGCTCTCGGCCGCCTACCACCTGGCACTTCGCGGTCACGAGGTGGAGATCCGGGATGCCGGAGATCAGCCCGGAGGGATGATGCGGTACGGGATCCCCTCCTACCGGCTGCCGCGAGAGGTCCTGGACGGCGAGGTGGAGAGGATCCGTCGATTGGGGGTGAGGATCACGACCGGCCACCGCGTCCAGGACCTGGAGGCCGAGCGTCGTGAGGGGGGCTTTGACGCGGTGTTCGTCGCCGTGGGAGCGCACCTCTCCAAGCGGGTGGACATCCCCGCCCAGGACGCGGGCCGCATCGTGGACGCCATCTCCTTCCTGCGAAGCGTGGCGTCGGGCGAGCGGCCCCTGATCGGCAGGAGGGTGGCCGTGTACGGCGGGGGCAACACCGCCATGGACGCTGCCCGAACCGCCCGGCGGCTGGGCGCGGATGAGGCGCTGATCGTGTACCGCCGCACGAGGGCCCAGATGCCCGCCCACGAGGAGGAGGCTGAGGACGCCGAGCGCGAGGGGGTACGCATCAACTGGCTGCGGACCATCAAGGCGTTCGACGGGCCGACCCTCAAGGTGGAGGAGATGGAGCTGGACGAAAAGGGGTTTCCCCAGCCCACCGGCCGCTATCAGGAGCTGGCGGCCGACACCGTCATCCTTGCCCTCGGTCAGGACAGCGACACCGACTTCCTTCGCCGGGTACCCGGGGTCGAGGTGGGGAAGGACGGCACCGTCCGGGTCTCCCCCGCCATGATGACCGGCTGCCCCGGTGTCTTCGCCGGCGGGGACATGGTCCCCGCCGAGCGGACCGTGACCGTGGGGGTCGGCCATGGCAAGAAGGCGGCGCGCAACATCGACGCCTGGCTCTCTGGACGGGTTGATTCGCCCCCGGCCAAGCACCCTGAGGCGGCCTTCGCAGGACTCCACCTCTGGTACTTCGGCGATGCCCACCAGCGCCAGCAGCCCGTCCTGCCCGTACAGTCGCGGGTGGCCGGCTTCGACGAGGTGGTCGGGGGGCTCACGCCGGCGGCGGCTGAGTTCGAGGCCGGCCGCTGCCTCTCCTGCGGCAACTGCTTCGAGTGCGATGGCTGCCTGGGCTCTTGCCCGGAGGACGCGGTCATCAAGCTGGGCGAGGGTCTCCGCTACCGCTTCGACTACGACCGCTGCACTGGGTGTGGCAGCTGCTTCGAGCAGTGCCCGGTGCATGCCATCGAGATGGTGCCGGAGCCAGCATGACGAGGGCCATAGTCGACGGCAACGAGGCGGCCGTGTCCACCGCCTACCGTCTCAACGAGGTCTGCTGCATCTATCCGATCACCCCCGCCTCTCCCATGGCCGAGCTGGCGGACGAGTGGGCCAGCCAGCGCCGACCCAACGTCTACGGCAGTGTCCCGGCCGTGGTGGAGATGCAGAGCGAGGGGGGCGCGGCGGGGGCGTTGCACGGAGCGCTGCAGGGCGGCGCCATGGCCACGACGTTCACCGCCTCCCAAGGGCTGCTGCTCATGATCCCCGACCTCTACAAGATCGCCGGCGAACTCACCTCCACGGTCATCCACGTGGCAGCCCGGGCGATCGCCGGGCAGGCCCTGTCGATCTTCGGCGACCACTCCGACGTGATGGCCGCGCGTCAGACCGGGTTTGCCCTCCTCTCCTCCTCCTCGGTGCAGGAGGCCCACGACCTGGCCGCCGTGGCCGAGCTGGCCACCCTGAGGGCCAGAGTCCCCTTCATCCATTTCTTCGACGGCTTCCGCACCTCCCACGAGCTCAACACGGTGGAGCTCCTCTCTGACGAGGAGCTGCGCCGGCTGGTGCCCCTGGAGCTGATCCTGGAACACCGCGGGCGGGGGCTCACCCCAGAGCACCCGGTGATCCGGGGCACCTCCCACAACCCGGACGTGGCCTTCCAGGCCCGTGAGGCCAGCTCGCCGTTCCTGGCCCGCACCCCGCAGCTGGTCCAGGAGGCGATGGACCAGCTGGCCCAGATCAGCGGGCGCAGCTATCACCTGGTGGAGTACTCGGGACACCCGGAGGCCGAGCAGGTCCTGGTCGCCATGGGGTCCGGCGCCCAGACCGCCGAGGAGACGGTGAAGTCGCTGGTGGCCCGCGGGGAGCGGGTCGGGGTGGTGACAGTGCATCTCTACCGCCCCTTCCCTGAAGCCGAGCTGCTCCAGGCCATCCCTGAGACCGCCTCCAGGGTCGCCGTGCTCGACCGCACCAAGGAGCCGGGCTCCCAGGGTGAGCCGCTGTTCTTGGACGTGAGCACGGCGCTCGCCGAGGCCCATACCAGGAGGGCGCGCCCGAGCCTCCCCATGGTGGTCGGGTGCCGCTACGGGCTGGCGTCCAAGGAATTCACCCCGGGGATGGTGCAAGGGGTGTTCCGGGAGCTTCGCTCCCCTTCTCCCCGACGCCGCCTCACGGTGGGGATTCAGGACGACGTCTCTCACAGCAGTGTCGACTACGACCCCGACTTCCAGGTGGAGCCCTCGGGTACGTCCCGGGCCCTCTTTTACGGACTCGGTTCGGACGGGACGGTGGGTGCCAACAAGAACACCATCAAGATCCTGGGCACGGAAGGGGGGCTGCACGCCCAGGGATATTTCGTCTACGACTCCAAGAAGTCCGGCTCCCAGACCGTTTCCCACCTGAGGTTTGGCACCGAGCCCATCCGGGCGCCCTACCTGATCCGGGAGGCGGGCTTCGTGGGCTGCCACCACCCCTCACTGCTGGAGAGGGTCGATGTGCTGGCCACGGCGGCCAGGGGGGCGACCTTCCTGCTCAACACCCCCTATCCGGCGGCCGAGGTCTGGGACCAGCTGCCCCGCCCGGTCCAGGAGCAGATCCTCCACAAGGAGATCAACTTCTGGGTGATCGACGCCGGCGCCATCGCCCGGGACCTGGGTTTGGGTGGCCGGGTCAACACCGTTCTCCAGGCCTGCTACTTCGCCATCTCCGGGGTGTTGGAGCGGGAGGTCGCTGTCGCCCGCATCAAGGAGGCGATCGAGAAGACATACGGGCGGCGCGGTTCCCGGACCGTGAAGGCCAACCTGAGGGCGGTGGACGCCGCCCTGGAGAGGATGGAGCGGGTGGTGGTTCCGACCTCCGTCACCTCAGAGCGCCAGCTCATCCCTCCCGTGCCCGAGAGCGCCCCGAGGTTCGTCCGAGAGGTGACCGCCCGGCTGATGGCGGGTCACGGTGACGAGGTCCCGGTGGGGGCCCTGCCGCCCGATGGAACGTGGCCCTCTGGGACCGCGGTGTACGAGAAGCCCCGGGTCTCAGAGCTGGTCGCCAGCTGGGACCCTGAGCTCTGCATCCAGTGCGGGAACTGCAGCTTCGTCTGCCCCCACAGCGTGATCCGCTCCAAGTTCTACCCAGCGGCCCAACTGGCCGAGGCGCCCTCCGGCTTCAAGTCCCGAGCGCTCAACGCCAAGGGCTTGCCGGATACCACCTACACCCTGCAGGTGTACCCGGAGGACTGCACCGGGTGTGCCCTCTGCTTCGAGGCCTGCCCGGTCGCCGACCCTCATGATCCGGCGCGGCGAGCCATCAACCTGGAGGAGATCTCGCCCATCCTGGAGCGCGAGCGGGCGAGCATCTCTTTCTTCGAGTCCCTGCCCGTGCCCGACCGCTCCCGGGTGGACTTCGGCACCGTCCGTGGGGCCCAGTTCCTGGAGCCCCTCTTTGAGTTCTCCGGAGCCTGCGCCGGCTGCGGCGAGACGCCGTACCTCAAGCTACTCACTCAGCTCTTCGGAGATCGGTTGGTGGTGGCCAACGCCACCGGGTGCTCTTCTATCTACGGTGGAAACCTGCCCACCACCCCCTGGACCAAGGACGCCCACGGGCGCGGCCCTGCCTGGTCCAACTCGCTGTTCGAGGACAATGCCGAGTTTGGCCTCGGGCTGCGGCTCGCCGCGGACCGCCAGCTGGAGCTGGCCCGCCGCCGGCTCTCCGAGCTGAGCCCGCAGTTGGGCCAGGAGCTGGTCGACGAGGTCCTGAGCGCCCCCCAGCGAACCGAGTCGCAGTTCGCCGCCCAGCGAGAGAGGGTGGAGGTGCTCCGCCAGAGGCTGGCCCAGGTCGAGGGCGCGGCGGCTCAGGACCTGGGCAGCGTTCTGGACCATCTGGTCCGGCGCAGCGTTTGGATCGTGGGGGGAGACGGCTGGGCCTACGACATCGGTTTCGGGGGGCTGGACCACGTCCTGGCCAGCGGCCGAAATGTCAACATCCTGGTCCTGGACACGGAGGTCTACTCCAACACCGGGGGGCAGATGTCCAAGGCCACTCCCCTGGGGGCGGTGGCCAAGTTCGCCGCCGCCGGCAAGACCGCTGAGAAGAAGGACCTGGCTCTGCAGGCGATCGCCTATGGCAACGTCTACGTCGCCCGGGTGGCCATGGGCGCCGACCCGGAGCAGACCCTCCGGGCCTTCCGGGAGGCGGAGGCGTACGACGGGACCTCCCTGATCATCGCCTACAGCCACTGCATCGCCCACGGCATCGACATGCAGAAGGGGCTTGACCAGCAGTACCGGGCGGTCGCCAGCGGATACTGGCCCCTTCTGCGCTACGACCCGGTGGTGCGCCGCGAGGGAGGCAACCCGTTCCTCCTCGATTCCCCACGCCCCCGGCTGCCCCTTCCCGAGTACACCGGACGGGAGATCCGCTATTCCTCGCTCTCCCGGACTGACCCGGAGGAGGCGGAGAGGCTGGCCCGTCTGGGGGCGGATGCGGTGGCACGGCGCTGGGCCACCTATGAGGAGATGGCCTCCCGGCCCGCCGCGGCGTTTGCCGCCGACGCCCGGCGCTCCAGCTGATGGACCTCACTGCACCCTACCTCGGGCTCAGCCTGCGCAATCCCCTCATCGCCTCGCCCTCGCCGCTCTCCCGCACCGTGGCGGGCGTGCGCCGCCTGGCGGAGGCCGGTGTCGGGGCGGTGGTGCTCCCGTCGCTCTTCGAGGAGGACATCCTGGAGGCTGAGCGCCGTGAGGGGATGCTGCTCGACCAGGGGGCGGACGTCTTCCCGGAGTCGCTCTCCTACTTCCCCGAGACTACCGCTCCGGCCTCCTCCCCGGAGGCCTACTTGAGGTTGATAGAGAGGGCGGCCGGGGCGGTGGAGATACCGGTGCTGGCCAGCCTCAACGCGGCGACCCCCGAGGGATGGGCCGGGCTGGCCCGCTCCATGGGGGAGGCAGGAGCCGCGGCCATCGAGCTCAATTTCTATCAGCTGCCGGCGGATCTTGAGATGACCTCGGCGGAGGTGGAGACCCGGCTCCTGGAAGCGGTTCAGTCCGCCAGGGCGGCAGCCCGGGTCCCGGTGGCGGTCAAGCTCGTGCCCTACTTTAGCTCCCTCGGGGAGATGGCGACCCGTCTGGACCGCGCTGGTGCCGACGGGCTGATCCTCTTCAACCGCTGGCTGCAGCCCGAGATCGACCCGGAGACCGGACGGGCGCTCCCCGGGATCGGGCTCTCCACTCCGATGGATGGTCGCCTTCCGCGGCTCTGGATCTCGCTGCTCAGGGGAAGGGTGAGGGCCTCCCTGGCGGGGAGCTCCGGGGTGGACTCCTCGCAAGACCTGATCCGCTATCTGCTGGTGGGGGCCGACGCCGTGATGACCACCTCGGCCCTGCTGCGGCACGGACCGGACCACGCCAGGTCTCTGCTGGATGGGCTGATCGGCTGGATGGAAGCGCACGGCCTGGAGCACCTGCCAGAGATCCGCACAGGGGTCTCCACCTCCGTTCACCCGGCTGAGCTACGCTCAACCTATGTTGAGGCGCTCCGCCTGGCCAATTCGCAGGACCGGGGCCCGTGGTGAGGCAGGGAGGACCAAGGGTGACAGAGTCTAGGGGCGGGCGGCGATGGATCTGAGCCGGCGCCGGCTCGGACGCACCGACATGGAGATCACCCAGGTGGGATTCGGCGCCTGGGCCGCCGGCGGTTCGGGTTGGGCCTTCTCCTGGGGGGCGCAGGACGACGAGCTCTCCATCGCCGCCATCCACCGCGCCCTGGAACTGGGCGTGAACTGGATCGACACCGCAGCCGTGTACGGTCTGGGCCACTCGGAGGAGGTGGTGGCGCGGGCGCTGGAGGGGATCCCGGCGGGCGACCGCCCCTACGTTTTCACCAAGTGCGGGCTGGTGTGGGATGAGTCCGACCACAGTCGCGAGCCGAAGGAGGTGGGGCGGCCGGAGTCCATACGGCGCGAACTAGAGGCTTCCCTCCGGCGGCTGCGGGTGGAGCAGGTGGACCTCTACCAGATGCACTGGCCGGCGGAGGACGGGACGCCGCTCGAGGAGTACTGGGGCTGCCTTCTGGACCTGCAACGCGAGGGGAAGGTCCGCTGGGTCGGTCTGTCCAACCACGACCAGTCCCAGCTGGAGGTGGCCGAGCGCTTGGGCCATGTCGACTCGCTGCAACCGCCCTTCTCCCTGATCCGCAGGGAGGCCGCCGCCGAGATCATCCCCTGGTGCCGTGATCACGGCACCGGGGTGATCGTCTACAGCCCGATGCAGGCCGGGCTGCTCACTGGGGCCTTCTCCTGGGATCGGGCGGCCTCGCTCTCCCCCGACGATTGGAGGTCGCGCGACCCCGAATTCCAGGGGACCCGGCTTGCCCACAACCTGGAGCTGGCCGAGGCGCTGAGGCCGATCGCCCACCGCCATGGGCAGACCGTGGCCGCCGTGGCCGTGGCCTGGACTTTGACCTGGCCTGGGGTCACCGGGGCGATCGTGGGCGCGAGGAGCCCCGCCCAGGTGGATGGATGGGTCGGCGCGGGAACCATGCAGCTGACCTCGCGGGATCTTGACGAGATCTCCAACGCCGCGGCGGGCACCGGAAGCGGGCCGGTCAGACCCGGTTGACCAGGCGCTGACAGGCCGGCTCCCTCCGTGGCCCATCCAGGGCGACGGGGCCGGAGGGTGGCTCCCGCCCCCTAGGTTTCGCCCTGCGGACGGTCTCCGCTTCAACGTATCGTCCGGCCTTTGCCATCGTCAGCGTGGCGATCCCCTCGGGGCAGCCCGCTCTGGCTCTGTGGCCGGCACGGGTGTGGCCCCACTGATACGCTGAGCCAGGTGCGCCGGTAGATGGGAGGTGCGGCTCTTGCCCAGAGATGCAACGGGGTCGCTGGAGGTCAGCCTGGAGGTGACCGGGTCGACCATCGACGCCATCGCCGAAGACCAGTGGGAACTGCCCACGCCGTGCACCGAATGGACGGTGCGCCAGGTGGCCGAGCACCTCATCGGGGGCAATGACCTATTCACCCGAGCCCTCGGCGGGGATGCGCCCGCCGTGCCTCCGACTGGGCGAGCGCTGCCCGAGGCGTACCACGAGTCGGCGGTGCGGCTACTGGCGGCGTTCCGGCAGCCCGGGGTGATGGACAGTGTGGTCCAGGTGCCCTTCGGGTCCGTTCCCGGTGCGGTCGCCCTCGGGCTCCGGGTCACCGAGATCCTGGTGCACGGATGGGACCTCGCCCAGGCCACTGGGCAGGCGCCTTCGTTCCCGGAGGATGCGGCGGAGCATGCCCTCGCCTTCACCGCGCCGATGCTGGAGCGAATCCCGCCGGAGCGGCAACCGTTCGGCCCCCCGCAGCCGGTGGACCCAGGCGCCCCGGCCATCGACCGGCTGGCGTCCTGTCTGGGGCGGACTGTTTCCCGCAAAGTCGGGGGGGCTTGACCCGAGGTCGACGCAGCCGGCCCACGAGCCCTGTCGCAGCGTGGTCGAGTCCGCAGCCCCGCGATGGGCAGGGGGCGTGGGCTAGCGGAAGCTTCCCCCGATCCGCTCCGGCACCACCCGGATGATCACGCGTCTCTCCCCCGGCTGGAGGGGGAAGTTCGGATCCCCGTTGTACTTCTGGCTGAGGGAGCGAATGTGCTCCACGCCGCCTTCCTCGATCAGCTCGGCGCGCCCCTGGATGGTGAGCGAGTCATAGGGGTTCTCACTGTCCACGAGGGAGATGGCGATCCGGGGGTCGCGCTCCAGGTTGCGGGCCTTGACCCGGCCCAGAGCGGTGTTCAGCAGCACCGCCGCGCCGTCGGTGTCCACCCAGAGGGCGGTCACATGGGGGCTGCCATCAGGGTTCACGGTGGCGACGTGGGCGAACTGGCGCCGACGGAGGAATTCGACCTGGCTCGGGGTCAAGGAAGTGCTCATGGGCGGGAGCGTACCGCGTCCGGGCCCTCATCTGCGAGCATGACCGGGTGCGCGCCGAGGTCACCGTCGGCACCTGCAACTGGAGCGATCACGAGGGCTTCTATCCCAAGGGGCTGCCCCCGGGGCGTCGGCTGGAGCACTATGCCCGATTTTTCCCCCTGGTGGAGGTGGACAGCAGCTACTACGCCATCCCCGCCCCCAACCGGACGGCCACCTGGGCAGAGGTGACCCCTGCCGACTTCCGATTCAACGTCAAGGCATACCGCTCGCTCACCTACCACGAGCGCGAGGGGGGCCGGGCCCGCGAGCCCACCTCCGAGGAGGTGGAGCGCTTCCTGGCCTCCCTCGAGCCGCTGCGCGAGGCGGGGAAGCTGGTGGCGGTGCACTACCAGTTTCCCCCCTGGTACACCAAGGGGGCCGAGAACCTGGAACGGTTGGAGCGGATCCGCGCCCGCCACCCCGAGGACCTGCTGGTATTCGAATTCCGGCACCGCAGCTGGGCCCAGCCGGACGGTGGGTCGGTGGTCGAGTTCCTGCGCCGCCAGGCAGTCTCCCTCTGCCTTGCGGATGAGCCCCAGCTGGGGGAGGGCTCCTTCCCTCGGCTGCTGGAGGTTACCGACCCCCGGCTGGTGGTCGTGCGGTTCCACGGCCGGAACCGGGCAACCTGGTACGCGAAGGGCCGTCGGAGTGGCGACCGCTTCGACTACCTGTACTCGAGGGAGGAGCTGGCCGACTGGGTTCCCTCGATCACCCGGCTGGCCGAGACGGCCGCGCGCATCCAGCTGCTCTTCAACAACAACCGCGCGAACTACGCGGTGATCAACGGCCTGCAGATGGCCGAGCTGCTGCGGTTGGGATACCCCCCTCCCGAGGATTCTCTGGCCGTTACCCCGCCACTCTTCCCCGACCCGGGAGAGGGGGCCGGGACTTGAACCTCAGCCCGGACCATCTGCTTCAGACCTACGGGTACGCCGCCGTCCTGGCCGGCCCGCTCCTGGAGAGCACCGGGGTGCCGTTCCCCGGGGAGACCCTGCTCATCCTCGGAGCCGCCTACTCCGCCGACACCGGCCAGCTCAGCCTTCCGGTGGTGATCCTCTGTGCGTTCGGCGGTGCCGTGTTGGGCGACAACCTCGGCTACGGCGTGGGCCGCCTCCTTGACCGGGAGCTGGTCGCCAGGTGGGGTGCCAGGGTCGGGCTGACCCCACGACGCCAGCAGCTCATCCAGCGCTTCTTCGAGCGTCGCGGCCCTCTGGCCGTGGTGGTGGCGCGATTCATCGCCCTGCTCCGCACCTTCGGCGCACTTCTCGCCGGGGTGGGGGAGATGCCCTACCGGCTCTTCCTACCCTTCAACATCCTGGGAGGCGCGGCCTGGGCAACCGCCTATGGGCTTCTGGGTTTCGAACTCGGACACGCCTATCAACAGGCCAGCGGCGCGGTGGGGGCGGCGACCCTGGCTCTGGCGGTCGCCGCCGCGGTGCTGATCCTGGCGGGGGTCTTCTTCTTCCGGCGGCGCCTTGAACGCTGGCTGCTCGGGGAGTGAGCCGGGTCGCTCAACCGGGCAGGTGCGCCACCGGGCGCCTAGCCGTTCGGGGCCGTCGCCCCCCACGCCGGCTGTCGAGTAGTTTTCCCAGCTCTTCGGGGCCTAACGCCGGGGCGAAGTGGTGACCCTGGAACTTCGCCTGGGGGAGCATGGAGCGGAGGACCTTTGCCTGGCGCGCCGACTCGACCCCTTCGATCACCACCTCCAGGCGCAGGGCGAGGGCGAGGTCCACCATGCTCTGAATGAAGGCGGCGGCTGTGGGGTCATCGCTCAACCGGCGGACGAAGGACTGGTCGATCTTGATGCAGTCCACCGGCAGCAGCTGGAGCTGGGCCAGCGACGACTGGCCGGTGCCGAAGTCGTCGATGGCCACCCGGACGCCGAGCCGGCGGAGCTGGGCCAGCCGCTCGATGGCCTCTCCGGGGTTGCTGGCGATGGCGCTCTCGGTGACCTCGAGGACCAGCGCTGAGGCGGCCAGGCCCGAGGTCTCAAGTGCAGACTCGACGTGGGCGATGATCTCCTCCTCCTGGAGCTGCCGGGGGGAGAAGTTGACCGCCAGCGTCAACTCCCGGGCGGCTGGCGTGGACCGCTGCCAGGCCCGGACCTGGTGGCAGGCCTGGCTCAGCACCCACCGCCCCAGCGGGACTATGAGCCCGGTGGACTCGGCGATGGCCACGAACTCCTGGGGCATCACCAGACCCTGTTCGGGATCCCGCCAGCGCAGGAGAGCCTCCACCCCCACCATGTCGCTCATGGAGCCCCGCACGATGGGTTGGTAGTGGAGTACCAACTCGTCGCGCTCCAGGGCCCGACGGAGGCCGTTCTCGACGTGCATCCGGTGGACGGCGCGTTGATGGAGGAAGTCCTGGAAGACCACGTGGCCCCCCTTCCCCTCCGATTTGGCCGCGTAGAGGGCGATGTCCGCGTTGCGCAGGAGCACCTCGGGGTCGGTGGCCACCTCGCAGGTGACCAGCCCGATGCTGGCGGTCACGGCCACCTCCTCCCAGTTGGGAAGTCGCACCGGCCGTCGCAGGCTGTCGGTGATCCGCTCCGCCACCTTCTCCGCCTCCTCGGCCGCCACCTCCTCAAGGAGGATCGCGAACTCGTCTCCCCCCAGGCGGGCGAAGGTGTCCCCGGGACGGAGGCAGGCGCCCACGAGACGCGTCACCTCCAGCAGAGCCGAGTCCCCCGCGGCGTGGCCGAAGCTGTCGTTGATGTTCTTGAAGTTGTCGAGGTCGATCATCAGCAGGGCCAGGGGGAGACGGCGCCGGCGCGCGTGGAGGGCGTGGTCGATGCGGTCGCGCAGCAGCACCCGGTTGGCTAGCCCGGTGAGCGGGTCATGGAGGGCTTGGTGGCGGAGCTGGTCCTCCAGTGCCCGCCGTTCGGTGATGTCCCTACCCGTGATCACCAGTGCCCCGACCCCGGAGTCCGCCAGGAGGTTGGTGGCCTGAAGCTCGAGAACCCGCCAACCCCCCTCCTTGGAGCGGACCCGCAACTCGGGCAGTGCCGAGGAGCCGCTGGCGGCAGCGGCGCCCTCGAGAGCCGCTAGCACCCGGGCCATGTCCTGGGGGTGGACCGTGTCCGATGGGGTGTCCAGCCGGCCCGAGCGCAGGCGGCGGCCTAAGAACTTCTCAACCGAGGGACTGACGTAGGTGACCTCGCTAGCCCGGTCCACCGCGATGACCAGGTCGGTGGAGTTCTGCACCAGTCCGCGGAAGCGGGCCTCACTCTGGCGGATGGTGAGCGACAGCTCCGCCCGCGAGAGCGCCAGCCCCGCCTGGGCGCTGAGGACCCTCAAAGAGTCGATCAGCTCCGGTGGAGGTGGACCCGCCGACGCCAGGACCAGTGAGCCCCGGGACTCCCCGGGCGGGCCGAGCGGGGCCACGGTCACCTGGTCCAGCTGCGCACTCACGCCCAGAAACTCGTGGATCGCCGCCCACGAGCCTGGCGGCGCTGCCCCCCCGGCCCCCAGCAGGTAGCGGAGGGCCGGGTCCGGCAGCGAACTGGGAGCCACGGCACGGGCTCCGCCGGGTTCCTCGCCTACCCGCAGAGGGCGGGAGACGGTGATGGCTGCCCCCACCAGCCGCACCAGCACAAGTTGCGCCCGCGCCAGGTCCGCGACCACAGATTGCGCGGAACGGAGCAGCGCCAGCTCGATCAGGCCAGGGTTGACCGCCCCGGCCAGGACCTCGCCCGCCCGACGCAGCTCCTGGGCCAGGTCCAGCACCCGCTGGTGGCGGTCGGCGGCGCTTCGCAGGAGCTGCCCCACCAATACCCCGATGCCAACCCCCGAGAGCCCCAAAAGGAGCGTGGTCCCGACATCCGACAGCGATCGGGCGCCGCCGTCCAGCGCCACGCCGCCCAGGTAGGGGCCGAGGAAGTACGCGGCGACCCACGCCGCTCCCCGGGGGCGGGAATACAGGGACCTGAGGGTCGCCCCCATCCCCAGGACTCCCACCGAGTACAGCGGAGAGGCGAGCCCAGCCACCAGTGCGGTGAGGGCGGCCGCGGAGACCAGGTCCTCCTCGATCTGGGGCCGGCCACGGCGGTAGGTGGCCACCCATGAGAACCCCAGCCAGCAGGCTCCCGCCGCCGCCAGCAGCCGGGCGGTGACCCCGGCCAGGGACCCCAGGTCCACCGCCACCAGGGCGGCGACCAGGCTGAGCAGTGCGATTCCGAGGAAGCTCCAGCGCAGCCGGGGCAGAAGCTCGGAGGGGGGCGAGAGGTCGGCCCTGCGGCTCGCAGGCCCGCCCCCGTGCGCGGCTCTCGTGGTGATGTACGCACCTCCAGATCGGGGCCTGGAGCAGTGCGCACCGTCCCCGTGCCTGGATCTTGCGCCGGAAGTCAGCCGGGGGCTGTCACGGCTCCGCCACGGGGGCTGAAGAACGCGTCACCTGGCAGGTCGGTCAGGACGTCGACTCCACCCTGTTGCTGGTGCTCCGGAACAGCTGCCGGCTCACCCTCAGCCAGGAGAGGCGGAACAGGTCGGATGCCCGCCGCAGGGCCAGCAGCTCATCGTCCTTCAGCTGGATATCCGCGGCGGCCACGTTGGCCTCCAGCTGGGCCACCGACTTGGCCCCAGGGATGACCACGACTCGGGGCTGGGAGATCAGGTAGGCGAGGGCGACCTGGGACGGGGTGACATCACGCCCGGCGGCGATCTCCCGCAGCGCCTCGACCACCGGCGCCGCCGCCTGGAGGCCCTCCTCGGTGAAGAGAGGGCTGACCCGCCTCACGCCGCCAGGACCCTTGCCCGGGCGGTAGCGGCCGCTCAGCGCTCCCTGGGCCAGGGGGCTGTAGGCGATGACGATGTGTCCGGTCGCCTGGGCGTGGGGGAGGAGCCGGCGCTCCGGCTGGGGGTGCAGCAGGTTGTAGCGCACCTGGTTGGTGAGAATCGGGACCCCCAGCAGGCGCTCCGCCCGGCGCCAGCGGGAGAGGGAGTAGTTGCTGACGCCGACGTAGCGGGTGAGGCCCTCTCCCAGCGCCCGTCTCAGCCCCTCCACCTGGACCCCGAGGGGGAAGAGGGGGTTGGGCCAGTGCAGCTGATAGAGGTCGAGGTGCTGGACCCCCAGCCGTTCCAGGCTGTGGTGCAGGTGGCGCATGAGGACCTGGGGGAGTGGCACCACGGGCAGGAACTTGGTGGCCAGAAAGCGATCGCCCCCTGCTCCCGTGAGAGCCTTGCCGACCAGCCGCTCGCTGGCCCCCCGTCCGTACATCTCCGCGGTGTCCAGCACGGTGACACCCAGCTCCAGCGCCCGGCGCACGATCGCCAGCGACTCAGCCTCCCCAAAGTCCCGGCCGTATCCCCAGCCCTTTTCGCCGAACTGCCAGCAGCCGAGACCGACCACCGACAGCTGGCGGCCGTCCACGTCGATGTAGCGCATGCCTCGATTATGTTGGGCCCCCCGCGCGGCGGGCGGCCTGCACTTCCGGCGACGGGGGCCGATGGCCGCCACGAGGTCGGCTCTCCGGGCTTCCGCTACAGTCGGGGGCATCGCCGACGGACCGCCAATTGGTGCGGCGACCCGGGGCCCCAACCACAGACCTGACTTTTTCGTGTCCGCCTGTCACTTGACCGTCACTTGGGAGTCCGTTAAGCTGTGGCGCACCTGGGGAGGCGATGACCCGCAGTCTGTGATGTCGGCCGCCTGGACTGCGGTGAGCCAGTGGCGAGCCCCGCCCCAGATCAGGTGACCTGTCCATCCAGGTCAGGAGGATCTCCGCCAGGTGAAGATAAGACTTTTAGCTGCGGCCACAGTCATGTTGGCAGCGCTGGCGATTGCGGGGCCGGTGCAGGCGGCCACGATCGCCGACGGCTTCGCGAATGGCACGTTTTCGCCAGGTTCCCCAACCACCTATCAGCCAAATAGCTCTGGGTACGACACGCTGTTTGCGAATTCCAGTGCGAGCGGGTCCAGTGCCGCCGCCATTCCCAATTGGACAGTGACCCAGCCGGCCGACACAACCAACCAGGGCAGCGTCGACTGGATCGGTACCTACTGGCAGGGTCCTACCGCTAGTGATCCCTGGAGCATCGACATGAACGGCGACCAGCAAGGGGCGATCGCCCAGACTTTTCAGACGACTGCCGGAGCGACTTACATCGCTTCATTCTACCTGTCCGGAAATCCTGACAATGGTACTGGGACAAAGACGCTGACCGTAGGTGCTTCAGGAAATAGCCCGGCAGCCATCACCTTTACGGTGAGCAGTAGCCAAACGCACCAGGATATGAACTGGACTCCTGCCAGCTACACCTTTACCGCCACAACTGACAGCACCACCCTGACGTTCACCGGAGACCCCACCGCTGGCGCATTCGGGCCGGTGATCGGGGACGTCTCCGTAACTCCCACGACGCCGCCTGAGTCGACGACGGTGACCTGCTCGGGCAACTGCCAGGTCCAGGTTCAGAGTGGGACCACCGGGGTCGGCGGTGGCGTCACGACGAACACCTCCAACCCCGACTACTCGCTCACGGCCCAATTCGGAACCGGCTCCCTCAACTGTGACTACTTCGTCTCCGGATCAAAGCAGGCCGATCCGCTGGTGGTCACCAGCAACTCGAACGTCGGGGGCTCGGTGACCCTTACCTTCCCCGCCACCTTCTTCAACGGCGACCAGGACAACACCCCGGTCTGTTTCGGGGCCAACCAGCGGTTCCCGACCTGGCTGCCAGTGCGGGGGAGCAGCACCTTCGCCTACCAGGGGCTCCTGTTCACCTGCGGCAACCCGATATACGGGTTCCTCGTGAAGTACTTCCCGCAGTACTTCCCGGTGCAGGCTTGCATCTCCTCCTACTCCTGGAACTCCGGCGCCGAGACGGTGGTCATCCAGACCAACACCTTCGGCGGCGGCGACCCGATGTATTGGTGATCAGCCAGGTGCCTGGGCCGGCGTGAGCCGGCCCAGGCTGCGGGCGGTCTCGACCACCCCCAGCTGATCGAAGAGCTCCAAGCTCTCCTGGCGGACCTCCGGCCCGGCGTCGGGCCAGAGGTCCGCCAGCGCGTTGAGCGATAGCGCCAGCTCGTAGCGGGCACCCCGGCGGCGGGCGATCTCTACTGACGCCCGCAGGTGGGCAGAGACGGTGGTGGCATTCCCTCCCTCGCCGGCGCGCGCCAGGGCCAGCACCCGCTCCATCCAGGCCACCAGAAGGTCGCTTCCCTGGACGGACGCGGCGTCGCCCAGCACCTGTTGGGCAACCTCCACAGCTGACGAGAAGTTCGCCGACAGGAGCAGGGCCTCCGCTCGGGCGGCGTCCGCCTGCAGTACCTGCAGGCTCTCCCCATCGCTGGCCGAGAGGGCGCGGGCCTGCCCCAGGAGGTCCAGCGCCCTCTCCGTGTCTCCACGTCTTGCAGCCAGCCGGCCCAGCAGCATGGTCCCGTAGCTGATGAAGGTGGGCGTGCCGGCGGCTTGATAGGTGCGCAGGGCCTCCTCCAGGATCGTCTCGGCTCGCTGCAGGTGCCCCTGATCCGCCAGGACCTCGGCGATGTTGCCCGCTCCGACCGCCGCGGTCCACTCATCCCCCGCGCGCCGGCAGGCTTCACACGATTGCGTGTAGAAGTCCACCGCCTTGGACCAGTTGCCGGCGAAGTAGGCGCGGATGCCCAGCTGGTTGAGGGCCCGAGCCTCGAGCCAGGGCTGGTCGCCCAGGCGCCGCAGGATCTCCAGCGCCCGGCTGGCGTGCTCGCTGTCGCCCCCGAATCCCAAAGTGAGTTCGGCGATGTCCAGGTGGACGAGGGCCGTGGCCAGAACCTCCGGGGCGCCGGCGGAGTCGGCCAGCCGCACCGCGTCCAGGAGATGGTGGACCGCGTCCCGGCTGCGTCCCTGCCGATGACGCACCAGGCCGTACTGGGCACGAATCTCCGCGCGCAGGCGGGTGGCCTCCGGATCCTGTGCGTCCCCCAGGCTGCCTTCCGCTCGGGCTAGGGTCCCCAGTGTGAGCCGGTAGTTGCCCGAGCGGTCGGTCGCCAGCGCAATCTTGAGGTTGATCCGAGCCTTCTCCGGCCCCGCCTTGGCCCAGCGCCGGCTGGCTCGGTAGACCTCGGCGGCGCTGGCAAACTCCCCAAGCCTTCCCCGGGCGTCTCCCAGGGACTCTGCCACCTGGAGCAGTTCGGCGGGTTCGACGTCTCCCAAGGCCCGGGCCGCTTCGAGGGCCTGGTCGTAGAAGGTGGCCGCCTCGAAGTTGGCGTACACGGTCCGAGCTTGATCACCGGCCAGCCGGGCATAGCGCCAGGCCGGTCGGTGCTGCAGAGCGTGTCCGAAGTGAAGGGCGAGCAGGCCGGCGATCTCTGCCGCATCGCCACCGGCCCGCCGTTCCAGCACCTCTCCGGCCCTCGCGTGCAGCTCCCTCCGGCGCGCGTAGGGCAACCCCTCGTAGGCCGCGTCGCGCAGCATGTTGTGCCGAAAGCGCAGGTTGCCCGAGGCGTCGGCGGCGAGGAACTCCTCCAGGGCACCCAGCCGTTCCGAGTCGAGCGCCTCCTCTGTCATCTCCTCCACAACCGGTACGGAGACCTGCAAGCCCAGGACAGAGGCCACCCGCAGGAGGCGCCGATCCGGTGGGGATAGCCGGTCGATCTGCGCCGCCAGCACCTCCTCGACGGTGTCCGGCAGAGAGGTGCCGAAGCCCGACTGTCGCCCGGTCTCTATCAACTGCAGGAGGAAGAGGGGGTTGCCGCCGCCGCGCTCCGAGATGGTTCGGAGCTCATGCGGAGCGAGCGGTTGCTGGCTGGTGGCGGAGAGCAGAAGCTGAGCGACAGCCGGCTCACTCAGGGGCTCCAGCTCGCAGCTCACGACGTTGGCCAGACCATCTGTGCGCAGGCCTTTCTCCTGCGGTCGCCGGGAAAGGACCAGCAACCAAGGTCGGCTGGAGAGGGAGCCGATCACCGCCCGAACCAGCCCGGAGCTGGCGTCATCCATCCAATGGGTGTCGTCGAAGAGGATCAGGGTGGGGCCGGCCAGCACCGTGGTCATGAACTGGAGGACGGCGTCCTCGAGGCGCTCTCGGCGGAAGCGCTCCTCCAGGGCGTTCACCTCCGGGGTGGGGGGTACCTCGGCTCCCACCACTCCGGCCAAGAGCGGCAGCCACGGAAGCAGCCGGGGGGACAGCTGCTGGACCGACTCCGTCAGCGCCCGCCCGATCGCCTCTGGCGCAGATCCGGGATCCACCCCCAGCGCCTGGAGCCCCAACGCCCCCATCGACGCATACGGGAGCATTGACCGGTACTCGTCGCACACAACTGAGAGGATTGACACGCCCGCGGCCCGCCGCTGGAGCTCCTCGAGGAGCCGGGACTTGCCGATTCCCGGCGGCCCCAACAGCTCCACGCAGCTACCCTCTTTGTTGGCCGCGGCGACCAGGCGCTCTTCGAGTAGCTGCAATTCGTTGTTCCGCCCCACCAGGTCCGGCCCGTGTGTCCCCAGAGCGGCCGCGCTCCGCTCCGGGGATCCCAACCGGTGGGCGTGGACCGGCTGGGATTTCCCCTTGACCAGGAAGGGCTCCAACTCTTCGCTCTGGAAGCGGATCCGGCTGCGCCCCAGCGCGGCTTCGGAAGCGAGGAGCTCACCGGGGGCAGCGCGCCCCATGAGCCGGGCGGCGAGGTTGATGGCGTCTCCCTTGGCGGAGTAGGTGCGGCGGTAGGAGGGGCCAAAGTCCCCGGTGAAGACCCGGCCGTGATTGACCCCTGCCCGGAGCCTCAGCCCGCCCGCCTGGTTCAGGATCTCCCGGACCGCGACCAGCAGCCGTCCCGTGTCATCGTCGGTCGCCCGGGGGGCGCCCGAAACCAGCATGACCTTGCCCCCATCCTCGGCTATGTCGGTCTCCCAGAAGGTGACGCCGTGCACCTCGCACACCTCCTGGACCAGCGACACCACCCGGTTCAGCTCTTGGGCCAGCTCATGCACACCTTTGTCGGCCAGGAACTGGTCCACCCCCCCGAACTCCAAGAACGCCACCGCCACCTGCCGGTGTTCGCTCTCGACTGGAATGGCCAGGAGGTGGGTGCGCAGGCCACTGGGCAGACTGAGGCTGGGCCGGTAGGCTCCGAGGTCAGGCGGCGGGTCTGGAGCCGACGCCGCGAGTCGGGGTGGGCCGGCGATGAGGACCCCATCCTCCTTGGCAGCTCCGAGCACAGCGGGATCCAGGTGGCGGGCGGTCGCCTCGCTCACCACGATCTCGCCTGCCTCCGCGACCGCCTCCATGTGAGCGGTGACCGTCGCCGCCGGGCCGGTCACCAGCAGCTCGCGGTGTCGGCTCCCCACCAGGAAGAACGTGAAGAGCCCGCTGTTGATACCCACGGACATGCGCAGGGTGGACGGCCCCGCCGAGGTCCTGAGGTTGCCCAGCCGCGTCATACGCCGTTGCATCTGGCAGGCGGCCGCGACCGCCCGCAGAGCGTGCTGGGGCCCCGGGAACCACACCAGAACGGCGTCTCCCCCCCACTTCACCAGCTCACCGGAATTGGCGTAGGCAACCTCGAGCAGGCTGCCGAAGGTCCGGTCCAGGTATCCGGTCAGCTCCTCGGCACCGGCCTTGCCGCGCGAGGCCAGCATCTCGGTGAGCTTGGTGAAGCCTGAAATGTCGACGAAGGCGAGGGTGCCCTCCATCTCCCGGACCAGCTCCCCTGAGCCGGCGGCGACCCAAGCCAGGGCCAGCCTGGGGACGTACGGGAGGAGGGCCGACTCCGCCTCCTCACCCCGCGGCTCATCGCGGGACACCGCAGGGCTAGGGAGCCCGATTTCGTTCACTGGAGGCGTCCCGCCGCCGGGATCGGGCCGATCAGGAGCCGGCTGGCACCGTGCCTCAAGGGGAGACTCAAGCCCGACAGGGAGCCGCTTCGAAACGGGCCGTCAGCACGCCGACCCGCCAGCTCGATGCCGCCTGACCTGTCCCTCGCGCCGAGTTGGAATGAATGGCGCCGCCGCGAGCTCGCGGCCCTCGGCCGCTCATGGCACCGGGGGGACCCAGGCGCGGACCGCGCAATTCGTACTCTCCGCCTTCCAGCCATCTGCACCCGGAGCCGCCAGGGAGCGGCCACAGTCGGTACTTGTCTCATCCCGGGTCCACGCTGTCAATACCTCATCTCACCTCCGACCGGCACGCCGTCGCCGGAAAGGGCGGAAGTGGTGGAATCCGGAACTGACCAAAGTCACGGGCTGGGGCCAGCACCGTGACGGCGACGGACTCTCCCCCGGCTGCCGTGGCGTTGGCCAGCCCTGTGCGTGATGATGGGTCCGGGCGTCGATGCTCGCTTCTGGACCCCGTCAATTTGGGAGGACACGGCTGATCATGGAATACGTGCATCTGGGTCGCTCGGGTTTGATGGTGAGCCGGCTCTGTCTCGGCACGATGAACTTCGGGACCAGAGCTGAGCCGCCGGTGGCCCACCGGATCATGGACCGGGCGCTGGAGATGGGGTTCAACTTCTTCGACACCGCCAACGTGTACGGGCGCGCGGTCAGGATCGGCCTCACCGAGGAGGTGGTCGGGGATTGGCTGAGCCAGGGCGACCACCGCCAGCGTGTGGTTCTGGCGACCAAGGTCTTCGCCCGCACCTCCGACTGGCCCAACGAGGGAGGTTTGTCGGCACGGCACATCATCAGCGCCTGCGAGGCCTCCCTCCGCCGACTGCGCACCGACCACATCGACCTCTACCAGATGCACCATGTGGATCGCGGCACGCCCGTGGACGAGACGCTCGAGGCCTTCGAACTCCTCCGCCAGCAGGGCAAGGTCACCTACTTTGGCTCCTCGAACTTCGCCGGTTGGCACCTGGCGCGCTACCAGGAGCACGCGCGGGCCCGGGGAACGCAGGGCTTGGTGAGTGAGCAGTCCCTGTACAACCTCCTCTCCCGCGAGGTGGAGCTGGAGGTGCTCCCAGCCTGCCGCGAGTACGGGATCGGGATGATCCCATGGAGCCCTCTGGCCTCCGGCATCCTGGGTGGCGCGCCCGGGGCGGACCACGGCGGGAGGCGCTCCGACGCCGGGGCCAGGGAGCGCGGCGCCAAGCACCGTGACCAGCTCGCCGCCTTTGAGCAGCTCTGCCGGGAGGCCGGAAGCCAGCCCTCCGAGGTGGCCCTGGCCTGGTTGCTGGCCCAGCCCGGGGTGACCGCCCCGATCATCGGGCCGAGGACGGAGGAGCAGCTGACTCAGGCTGCCCTGGGACTCGATGTCCAGCTGGGAGATGCCGAGCTGGCCCGCCTGGACCAGATCTTCCCCGGCCCGGGAGGCGCCGCTCCCGAGGCGTATGCCTGGTAGGCGGGACGGCTCACCGTGGGGTTGCTCGCTGCCGGTCCGCTCGTCTGGTCAGCGTCGCAGCGGTTGCCGGGGCCGCCACCCGCACCAGCTCCTCGGGGACAGGCGCCGGCCTCCCGTCCGAGAGCCGCACCCAGGCCCACTCGGTGGAAATCTCCGCCAGTAGGCGGTGGTCCGATGCCCGGTGCACCGTCGTCCGGCGCTGCCCTCGGGTGCCGCGGATCAGCTCGACCTGGACCATGAGCTCCAGCTCATCTCCGAAGCGAGCCGGAGCGTGGTAGGTCACGTCGTGGTGGCGGATGACCCAGCCCCCACCATGCTGGGATGCCCACTGCGCCCCGAACCCGCTCGCCTCGGCGTGGCGCGAAGCCATCTCCTCTGCCCAGTTGAGGTAGACGGCGTTGTTGACGTGCCCGTAGGCGTCGATCTCGTACTGCCGCACGCGCCACCGGTCCCGGTAGGTCAGAGGGTCGGGATCCACTCCCCCATTATTCCCGGGCGGCTGTCTGGACCAGGGCGGCGGCGCGGCCGCATCATCGCAGGGTTTGGGCCACGCGGAGGGCAGGGTTGCAAGCTGAGACCGGCACTGGTGTGCGGGCACATCTGACCCGCCTCGTTCCCTCATGGCGCCCGTCCGGGGAGCGTGCTGACCGACTGGTCGTGCTCGCCCTGGCCATGGTGGCGTTCAAGGCTTCGAACTCCCAGTTCTTGAGCCAGCACCTGCCCGGGAGGGGAGCGGAGCTGGCCAACTTCATCCTCGAGTATCTGGCCTTCCTGATCTTCTGCGTCCTGACGGTCCTGGCCCTGCGTCGTCCCCTGGCCTCCTGGGTGGTCCGCTGCAGGCCCCACCGTCTCCTAGCCATGAGCCCCCTGTTCGCCGCCCTGGCCCTCCTGGTCGTGCTGTTCACCGCCGTGCCCCCGGTGGTAGGGGGCCGGCAGCTGGTGGACGATGCCAACGCCATGGCCGTCTGCGGCGCTCGGGCGATCGCTGCCGGCGCCGACCCCTATCGGGTCCCGGAGATCACCTGCCTGCACTCGCTAGGCGTCTCGCCCACCCTCGCCACCCCCCTCAAGGTCGGGCCTCTTAAGAACGTGGCCGTGTACCCGACCCCGGCCCAGATCCTGGCCGCGGCCAGCAGCCCGGACCAGGGAGGTCTTCGGCTCTTCTCCCCCCTGGGGAAGCCGCCCCTGACCCCGGTGGCCATGGTGCCCGTCGCCGGCCTGCCCCTCTGGGCCAGGACGGTGTGGACCGCCCTCCCGGTCCTGGCTCTGCTCCTGGCACTGATCTTCGCCGCCGGGTCGCTCTGGCCAGCTGCCGGCGCACTGCTCCTGCTCACTCTCTTTCTGAACGGCTCACTGGTCAACTTCGCAGCCAACGGCAACGGCGAGACGTTCGCCTACGTGCTCATGGCCCTCTCTGTACTCTGGATCCGCCGCCCCGTGATCTCCGCCGTCTGCCTGGCGCTGGCCGTGGGAAGCAACCAGCTGGCCTGGTTCTTTGCCCCGGGTTATCTGCTTCTGGCGATCGAGGAGGGCCAGCTGGGGCGCCGCCTGGTGGCCGGGGCCGCGACGCTTGTCATCGCTGTCGTCCCCTGGCTTCTTCGGTACCCTGACGCTCTCGGCACTATCGTCGGGAACCTCCGAGCGCACACCTTTCCGCTGGGTTCGGGCCCCATCACCCTGGTGCTGGGCGGGTTCGTTCCGGCGCCGTCACGCACCCTCCTGCTGGCGCTGACGGCGGCGGCGATGTTGGGCCTCTGGGCCTGGGGGGCGCTGGCCCGAGAGTACCGCGTCGCGGCCTCGGTACTCATCCTCGCCGGATTCTGGCTGAGCTGGCGCAGCCTGGACGAGTACTTGGCCCAGATCCCCCTGCTGGCGCTGGTGGCCCTGTTCGCTGTCCTGGGTGGTCGAGGGACGGAGGACACCCGGGATCCGGCCCTACCCGCCTCCGGTCACCCGAGCTCAACGTAATCCTGTCCCGCATGACCGGACAGAACCGCTGAACTCCAACAACCGCCAGGCGCCCCTTGACAGCCGCGGGTCCGCCTCCTAGCATCCCCTGCAACCGGTTGCGGGGACGGTATGGGAATGCTGGGAGGGGAGGCTTGCCCGGGGCCACGACGATATACGACCTGGCCAGAGCCACCGGGCTTTCCCCCTCCACGGTGTCCCGGGCGCTGCGGGGGATCGGGGATATCAGCCCCGGCACGGTGGCCCGGGTTCGGGACAGCGCGGCTCGTCTTCGCTACCGGCCCAACGCCGTGGCTCGGAGTCTGGCCGTTAGGGGGAGCGATTCCTTCGCCCTCATGCTGCCGGACATCGCCAACCCCTTCTTCCCTGCCCTGGTCAAGGCGGTGCAGCTGCGGGCCCGTCACCACGGGAAGACGGTCCTCCTGTGCAACACCGAGGGCGTCGCGGAGGCCGAGGCCGAATACCTGGAGATGCTCGCCAGCCGCCAAATTCAAGGCATCGTGGCCATGGGTCTGGCAATCACCGCCGAGGAGATCCGGAGACGGGTGGGGTCGGGGATGAAGATCGTGGCGCTCGACCGCGCGGCCGCGGGGGGCAGCCCCGCCTCGGTCCAGGCCGATCACCGCGCTGGGGGCTGGATGGCCACGGACCACCTCCTGCAACTCGGCCATCAGGCGATCGCGCACATCGCCGGCCCGGCCGGGCTCTCGGTCACGACCGAGCGCTGGGAGGGCTACCGGGACCGGATGCGCGAGGCGGGGATCGAGCCCGGGGCTCCGGCTTACGGTGACTTCACCGAGAGCTCTGGACACCGGGCCGCCCAGGAGCTGATCCGATCCGGCCGCCACTTCACGGCCATCTTCTGTGCCAACGACCTCATGGCCCTGGGAGCGATTTCGGCTCTCCGCTCGGCCGGCCTTGGGGTCCCCGCCCAGATCTCGGTGGTTGGCTTTGACGACATCGAATTGGGCAGGTACGCGGTCCCGGCGCTCACCACCGTCCGGCAGCCGCTGGCGGAGCTCGCGCGCGTGGCGGTCGACCTGTTGGTCGGCCTCCTTCGCGGGGAGGAGGCGCCGGCACCGGGACGTCTTGCCGTGGAGCTGGTGGTGCGCGAGAGCACCGCTGCTCCGCCTCGACCCGTAGCCGAGCGGGGGACGCCTCTGGGATCATCTGGCATCGCCCCGAAGGGCGGCGAAGACGTTGGGAGCAGGGAGGATTTCTGAGATGGCCACGATAGCGGGCGCGCGCGAGGGGTCCACCGCCGAGACCGGCGAGCGGTGGTGCCCGACGGACAGCTGGAACTTCACCTCCTTCGTCCTGGGGATGGTGCTGGAGGCCTACATCTTCGGCATGGCCACCATCGCCACCGGCTGGGTGGCGATGCCGGTCAGCCTGCGCTCCCTGCTGCTCTCCTGGTCGCCACTTTGGCTGATCATCGGGATCGCCGTGGCCGGCCCGCTCTCGGACCGGGTGGGTCGGCGCACGACGTTCTACCTGACCATGGGGCTCTACGGCATCGGCGCCATCGGCCTGGCGTTCAGCGTCACCTACTGGATGATCCTGGCCTTCCTGGCGATCATGCTCTTCGCCGCCGGCGGCGAGATGAACACCATCA
>JAJYXT010000062.1 GCA_021801645.1 bacterium | reverse complement strand
TGCGGTCCAACCGAGCCGGCGCAGGGCCGCATACCCCTTGGCCGGGAGGTGGCGCCCATCCGGACCAACTCCTGCTCCCAGCCGCTTGATGTCGGCATCGGTGAAGTGCTCCTGGACGAGCTTGCGGGTGACCTCAGCCACTATCCCCGCCAGCCACCCCACCCGCTCCGCCAGGGCAGCCCGCCCCAGGACATCTGAGCTCAGCTCATCCTGGCCAGAGAAAGCGGTGCAGGATGCAGTGGCGATGAGCGCCACCGAGGTGGCGCCACCCCGCTCATCTGTCATCTCCTGCAACCTTCTGCTGAGCTTGGACCAGGAGCCGCCGCTGGGCCTCCTTGGGCGGATCCCATACATGCGTCCGGCGAAGGTGGCAACCAGGACCGTGAAGTCCTCCAGCAGCTCCTCCAACCCTCCTCCCGATCCCTTTGGGTGGGGCTCCTACAGCAGAACCCCGTCTCTCTCCAATAACTGGCGCAGCCAGGCCGAGCCCAACCGGGCCAGGCGATCCTCATGAATGACCCGGACCACGCTGATCTCGCCGGCTCGGGCCATGGCCAGCACCCGATCCAGACCGGGGCGGTGCTCCCGCAAACCGGAAGCCCGGTCCCGGAACACCCTCACCACCTCACCAGTTGAGGTGGCGCGCAGCTCCTACTCTTGAGCGGCCAGGGACGACTCCTGACCGGTCGTGCCCGACACCCGCACATAGAGCGCCTCGCGACGGGGTACGGCCCTGGGCGCCAGCCCCATGAACCGCTCCAGCTCCTAGGTGCGGAATCTCCGTTCCCGGCCCGGGCGCACCACCGGCACCCGGCCCTCGTCTGCCCAGCGGCGCAACGTCACCGGGTGCACTCCCAGCACCTCCGCCGCCGCCTTGAGTCGCAGCATTGCCATGCCACCAAGTCCTACACATCACTCATGTTCGCTTAGCAAGACACACCACTGCTACAGACCCTCAGCCATCGTGGGTGACGTGCCAACCTCTGAACTTCACCGGGAACGGACCCGGCTGCTCTCGGACAGCCGGAAGTGAGCGCCGGCTCCTCCGCGGACCTCTACCTCCTCCTGCTGGGCGAGGTGGCCCTGGCGGTGGGCATCGGTGCCCTGGTCGAGGGCGGGCGAGTGTTCCGGGCCCGGTCCCGCCGGACCGAGCCGGGGGGCGGTGAGCCCACCTCCGCCGCTCCCGGGATGCGCTTCCTCCGCGTTGCCCTGGGCTCCCTTTGGGTGCTGGATGGCGTGCTCCAGGCCCAGCCGGCCATGCCCCGGGGCTTCGCCGCGGGAATCCTGGCCCCGGTCGCCCAGGGCCAGCCGGGATGGCTGGCGGGCCTCCTCTCCTGGGAGGAGGCGATATGGCGGGCCCACCCGGACCACTTCACGGTGGCCACGGTCCTGATCCAGGTGGGGATCGGGGTGGCGATCCTCGCCGGAGGCAACTCCCGGCTGGGACGGCTCGGCCTCTGGGCCTCCGTCGGCTGGGGCATCGTGGTATGGGTCGGAGGGGAGGCGCTGGGCGGAATCCTCGCCCCTGGAGCCTCGCTCCTGCTGGGATCGCCCGGTGGCGTCCTCGCCTACGTCGCCGCCGCCGGCCTTCTTCTCGCCCCGCCCTCCCTCTGGGCGCGGCGCCGGGTGGGAAGGTGGGTTGAGGTCGGGCTGGGGCTCCTGTTCCTCCTCGGCGCGCTGGTCCAGATGATCCCCGCGGAGGGCTTCTGGCCCGGCACAGGCCTCGGCTCCGCGCTGACCTCGCTGGCCGCCACGCCCCAACCGACCCTGATCTCCGGCCCCATCCTGGGGTTGGCCCACCTGGCCCTGTCCCAGCCCTTCCTGGTCAACACCGGTCTGGTGGTCATCTTCGGCGCGATGGGGACAGCGCTGCTCCTGGGTGGCACCGGACGGCTCGCCACCACTTTGGCGCTGGTCCTGCTCTTCCTGATCTGGTGGCTGGGACAGGATTTCGGGACGCTCGGCACCGGCATCGCCACCGACCCCAACCTGGCACCGCTGCTGGCAGTGCTCCTGCTCGCCGCTCGCCGCAACCAGGCGGGAAGCCTGGCCGATCCGCGGCCGGTGCCCGCGGCGGCGCGCCGGCTTGCGGTCCTGGGACTGGCCGCCCTGGTGGTGGGCGCCGCCGTGGGGGTCGCCTACGTACCCGCGAGCCCTTCTCCGGCTGCGGCGTCCTCCATCCGCTCCCAGGGCTGACGCTCGGGCTTACACTGCCAACGTGGGGACCAGACCGGTGCGCATCCTCACCGCCAAGGTGGGGCTGGATGGTCATGACCGTGGGGTCAAGGTGATCTCCCGCGCCCTGCGTGACGCCGGGGTGGAGGTGATCTACACCGGCCTGCACCAGACTCCGGCCCAGGTGGTCGAGGCGGCGATCCAGGAGGACGTCGACGGGATCGGGATCTCGCTGCTGTCCGGGGCGCATATGACGCTCTTCCCCGAGGTGCTGCGCCTCCTCCGGGAGCGCCACGCCGAGGACATCGTGGTCTTCGGCGGAGGGATCGTGCCGCCCGGGGATGTGGCTGCCCTGCGAGAGATGGGGGTCGACGAGGTGTTCACCCCCGGCACCAGCATCCAGTCCATCGTGGAGTACGTCCAGCGCCGCTTCGGCAAGGTGGGCGTCGAGGCCGGCTGAGCCGGAGTTGCTAAGATCGCCCTCGGAGCCGGGTCGGTCCCGGCGGCGCCTGGCCCGCCTCAATGGCCCCGGGGAGCTTCTTGATGCCGCTCACACTTGATGTCGCCCAGCGCACCGTCGTGGGGCGTGGCGCGCACCGGCTGCGGCAGCAGGGGCTGGTCCCGGGGGTCGTCTACGGCCACGAGGTCGAGGCGCTGGCGGTGGAGGTCGGGGAGCGGGAACTGGGTCGGTTGACCCATGCCGCCGGGGCGAGCCACCTGATCCAGCTGAAGGTCAAGGGCGAGCGGCGCCAGCGTCCCGTGCTGATCCGCGAGGTGCAGCGCGAGCCCCGCAGCGGGCGCACCGTGCACGTCGACTTCTTTCAGGTGAACCTGAAGGAGAAGCTGGACGTTACGGTGCCGGTGGTGCTGACCGGGGAGGCGCCGGCGGTGAAGCAGGTTGGGGGTGAGGTCCTGCAGGTGCTGCACCAGCTGGCGGTGAACTGCCTGCCCGACTCGATCCCCGGGGAGATCACGGTGGACGTCTCCGGCCTGGCGGAGATCGACGACGCCGTCAGGATCTCGGACCTCCTCCTCCCCGAGGGTGTCGAGCTCGCCGCCGGCGTGGACTCCGAGGAGATCCTGGTCAAGATCCAGCAGCCTCGGGTGGCCGCGGAGGAGCCGGAGGAGGCTCCGGCCGGGGCGGAGGCTGCGGTGGCTGCGGAGGAGACGGCGCCGGCGGAGGAGTAGGGGCGGCCCGCCTCCGCTCTCGGATCCTGGCCAGCCTCTCTCCCAGGGACGCCTCCCTCCCGTGCGGGGAGGGGCGGTAGTAGGTGCGGCCCTCCATCCCCTCCGGCAGGTGGTGGTGGCTCACCAGCCCCTCCGGGTCATCGTGGGCGTACTCGTACCCACGTCCGAACCCCAGCTCCCGGTCCCGGCGGGTCACGGCATTGCGCAGGTGGATCGGGACCGGCAGGCCGAGGCTGGCCGACACCTCGGCCGCGGCGTCCGAGTACCCGCGGTAGACCGAGTTGCTCTTGGGGGCCAGGGAGAGGTAGACGGTGGCCTCGGCCAGCGGCAGCCGGCACTCGGGCATTCCCACCACCTGCGCCGCCTGGTAGGCGGCGACCGCGATGGAGAGGGCGGTCGGGTCCGCCATCCCCACGTCCTCGGCGGCCAGGATGACCAGCCTCCGGGCCGGCACCCGGGGATCCTCGCCCCCCTCCAGCAGCCGGGCCAGCCAGTAGAGCCCGGCGTCGGGGTCGCTGCCACGAACCGACTTGATCAGGGCCGAGAGGATCTGGAAGTGGAGGTCTCCGGCGCGATCGTGGACCAGGTGGGGGTGGGCCAGTGCCCTTTCGGCGCGCACCCGGTCTATCTCCGCCCCCGGGGGGAGCCCGGAGGCCGCCTGCTCCAGGCAGTTGAGCAGCGTGCGCGCGTCCCCGCCGCAGCCGAGGGCCAGAGTCCGGGCCGCCTCGGGGGCCACGCTGAGCCCGCGGTCCCCCAGGCCCCGGGGCTCGGAGATCGCCCGGCGCACCAGCTCCAGCAGCTCCCCCTCGCCCAGCGGGGCCAGCTCCCAGATCAGAACCCGCGACAGAAGCGCCGAGGTCAGCTGGAAACTGGGATTCTCGGTGGTGGCGCCGATCAGGGTGATGAGCCCGCTCTCCACGTGGGGGAGGAGGGCGTCCTGCTGGGTCCGGCTGAAGTGGTGGATCTCGTCCAGGAACAGAACGGTGCCTCCGCCCCGCCCCCTGAGCCGCCGGGCTTCCTCCACCACCCGGCGCACGTCCGCAACGCCGGCGCTGACCGCCGACATCCTCACCAGCCGGCAGTCGAGGGCGGACGCCAAAAGGCTGGCGAGCGTCGTCTTGCCGGAGCCCGGCGGCCCCACCAGGATGACCGACGGGAGCCGGCCGAGCCGGGCCGCCCTCGCGACCGGCCCGTCCTCCCCGAGGAGGGCCTCCTGCCCGAGCACCTCCTGGAAGGTCCTGGGCCGCATCCGGAAGGCTAGTGGCGCGTCGTCCCCCGCGGTCTCCGCTGCGGCCGCCTCGTCCGGTGCCTCGTCGGGGAAGAGCTCACCCATGGCAACATCTTGGGGGAGCCGGGCCGCCCGGGGTTGGCATCCCTCGGCCGAGGGTTTTTGCGGGTCCGTGCGAGGGCGGCGATACGTCATCCTGGACAAGGCAGATCCGTGCCACGGAGGACAGCTTGTGGACGACTCAAGGCGCACCGGAGCGGAATTGGCGGCGGAGGCCATCGCCAAGACCGGGGGAGACACTCTCTTCACCCTTCCCGGCAGCCACATCGCCAAGGTCCTGGACCACGCCCGTCGCCTCGGGATCCGGGTGGTCAACGTGCGCCATGAGGAGAACGCGGTGATGATGGCCGAGGGGATGGCGCTGGCCACCGGGCGGCCGGGGTTCGCGGCGGTGACCGCCGGCCCCGGGCTGGCCAATGCCATGGCCGGGATCGCCGAGGCAAACCTCGCCGGTGCCCCGGTGGTGGTTCTGGCCGGGCGCACGGCGGTCGCCCGGCGGGGCATCGGAGCGGTCCAGGACCTCGACCAGCTGGCCATGGTCCGGCCGGTGACCAAGTGGGCCGCCGAGTGCCTCGAGCCGGGACGGATACCGGAGTACCTCGCGGAGGCGGTCCGCCGCGCCTCCTGGGGCGATCCCGGGGTCGCCTATCTGGAGATCCCCGAGGACGTCCTGCACCAGCTGGGCGAGGGATCACCGGTGTGGGTGCCCGAGGCGCCCCGGTCGGTCCCCTCACCCGCCGATTTGGAGCGCCTTCTGCAGTTGCTCAAGGGGGCCGAGCGGCCCCTGATCCTCGCCGGCTCCGGAGCCTTCTTCTCCGGGGCGGGGGACGCCCTCAGGCGCTTCATGGAGAGGACCGGCATCCCGCTCACCACCACGTCAGGCGCCCGCGGGCTGGTGGACGACAGCCACCCACTCTGCCTCGGCACCCTGGTGCACGGCGGGGCGGCGCTGGTCGGTGCCTCGCTGGCCCTGATCCTGGGGTCGCGCTTCAATGCCAACCTGATGTACGGGAGGGTCCCGCTCTTCGGCGAGGAGCAGGCCGTGGTCCAGCTGGACCTGCGTCCCGAGCACCTCGGGGGGTCGCGGGCCCCCCAGCTGGGGCTGAGCGGGGACGTGGCCGCCACCCTGGACCTGCTCAGCGAGAGATGGGACGCCGGCCCCGAACGGTGGTCCGAGTGGGTGATGCAAGCCCGTTCAGCGGCCGAGGCGAGCTGGGAGATGTGGTCCGAGGAGGCTTCCGCGCCGGCCCAGCCCCTTCACCCGGGCTGGTTGGCGAGGGAGGCCGCCAAGATCTTCGACCAGCTTCCCGAGCCCGGCACCTGGATCTCCGATGGGGGTGACAGCGTCCCCTGGGGGATCGCCTTCTCGCGCGCTCACTTCCCCGGCTCCAACATGCTGATCGGATCCGCCCTGGGCACCCTGGGGGTAGGACTGCCGTTCGCCATCGGTGCGGGCCTGGCCCGGCCCCGCCGGCCGCTGCTCCTCTTCAGCGGGGATGGGGCGTTCGGCTTCTCGGCCATGGAGCTGCAGACCGCGGTCAACCACGGAGTGGGGCTGGTTGTGGTGGTGGTCAACAACGGTGTCTGGCGCGGCCCGGGCACGGCCCCGTCCCAGGTTGGCCGCGAGGTGGATCATGCGGCCCTGGCCCGCGCGCTGGGGGGCTGGGGGGCGCGCGCCGAGGACCAGGAGTCTTTCCTCAGAGTCCTGCCTCAGGCCCTCGAGATGGCCCGCGATGGGATCCCGTGCGTCGTGGACGCCCGCGCCGACGGTAAGGTCGTGAGCAACCTGCTTCGCAGCCTGGACGACCTGGGTCTGATGTAGGGGGCGCCTCTCAGCGGGCGGCACCCTCGATGACGGTGCCCCCGCCGCCACCTGCCGGCCAGTGGACGACCGCCGAGGACTCCTGCCGCCAGAGTCGCCTGAACTCGGCTTCCGGGACAGGAGGCGAGAGCAGGAAGCCCTGAGCCACGTCACACCCCATCTGGAGCAGACGGTCGAGCTGGGACCTGGTCTCCACGCCTTCGGCGGCGGCCTCCAGGTGCACGGCGTGCGCCAGCTGCACCAACCCGTCCACGAGGGCCCGGTCGCGCCAGCTCCCCTCCAGGCCGGCGACGAAGCCCTTGTCGATCTTGAGCTGGCGCAGCTGGAAGCGCTGCAGGTGCGACACTGACGAGTACCCGGTGCCGAAGTCATCCACAGCCAGATGGACTCCCATCCGGGCCAGTTCTCGAAGGGCCGAAGAGGCCGCCACCGAGTCCGCGAGTACCGCTGTTTCGGTGATCTCCAGGGTGAGGCGGGTGGGCTCCAGCCCGCTGTCCTCCAGGGCCGACTGGACCCGGTCCACGACGGATGGGTCCAGCAGCTGTCGGGGTGAAAGGTTGACGGAGATCTCGGGGCCGTCGGTGCGGCGTCCGGCCCACTCCGCAGCAGACCGGCAAGCCTCCCGGAGCACGAACTCTCCGATCTCCACGATCGCTCCGGTCTCCTCGGCCAGGGGGATGAAGTCCCCCGGGGCGACTTCGCCACGCTCCGGGTGCTGCCAGCGCACCAGCGCCTCCGCTCCCCGGATCCGGCCGGTCTTGAGACAGAAGATGGGCTGATAGTGGACGGCGAACTCGCGCCGGCTGAGGGCGCGCCGCAGGTCGAATTCCACCTGCACCCGGTCGCCGAAGCTGGCCCCCATCTCGGGGATGAACGCGACCACCGCCCCACCGCCCTCGGCCTTGGCCTGATACATGGCGATGTCCGCCTCCTGCAGGAGCTCCTCCGGCTGGGCGTCGGGGTCCGCCGTGGTGGTCAGGCCCAGGCTGGCGGTGACCACCAGGTCGCTCGGCCCCAGACGCATGGGCACTCCCAGCTCCAAGAGGATCCGGCGCGCCACTCCGAGCGCCACCGCCTCCGACTCCACATCCTCCGCCACCACCACGAACTCGTCTCCCCCCAGCCGGGCGACCGTGTCGCTGGGGCGAAGCAGGCGGCTCAGTCGAGCGGCCACCTCCCGCAGAACCTCGTCTCCGACCCGGTGCCCCAGGCTGTCGTTGATCACCTTGAAACGGTCCAGGTCGAGAAAGAGGAGCGCGGTCTGGCCGCCGTCCCGCCGCAGCCGGGCCAGGCTCATGCGGACGCGCTCGATCAGGAGCCCGCGGTTGGGGAGGCCGGTGAGGGAATCGTGGAGGGCCAGCCGCTGCAGCTGGTCCTCCGAGTGCTGCCGCTGGACCGCTGCGCCCAGAAGGTGGGCCACCCCCTGCAGGAAGTTCAGGTCATCCTGGGAGAACTCCCTTAGCTTCTGGGAGTGTGCCGCCAGCACTCCGTACGGCTCCTCCTCGCTCCCGGATGGGACCGCCACCGCCACGCTGGAACGCACCCGGTACCTGGAGACCAGAACCTCGGACTGAAAGCGATGCTCTAACGCCAGCTCTCTCGAAAGCACGGGTCCTCCGCTGCGGAAGGCATATCCGGCCTGGGACCGCGGCCCCGCCGGAACCGTGGCCACCCCCATCCGGTCCGGTGCCCAGCCCAACCCGGCCACCAGTCGGAAGCAGGCGCGCCCCGGCTGCCAGCGCATCACCGACACCAGGCTCACCGCCAGATGCTCCGCCACGAGTTCGCAACTGCGCTGCAGGAGTTGATCCAGGTCGCGGCCGTTGAGGGCCTCACGCCCAAGCTCCGCCACGGCCGCCTGCTGGGCCGACCGGCGCGTGGCGGCTCGCTCGCCATCACGCTGAGCGGTGATGTTCTGCGCCTGCCAGGCCACCTGGGGCGTGCCGCCGTCCGGTGCGGGCATGGGCGTGGCCGAGGCCAGGAGGTGGATCACATCCCCGGTCCGGCTGACCAGCCGGTGCTCCAGCCGGCGGATGCCCCGCCCTGGCGACCGGACCAGCCTCTGCCGGGCTCGGTCAAGCAGCGGCCGGTCCTCGGGATGGCTGAGGTCGGCCAGGCTGCGGCCCAGCAGGCTCGACTCGCGCATGCCCAGAAGCTGGCAGAAGGCGGGATTGGCCTGCAGCAGGGTCAGGTCCCGATCGAGCACGCAGGTCGCGACCCCGGTGTTCTGGATCACGTGATCGAGCCGCGTCAGCCGGTCCCGGAGGACCTCCGCCCGCCGCGCCGCCAGCAGCCGCTGGTCCAGTGCGCCCCAGGCGAAGGCGACGTTGTCGGCCAGCCGCTGCAGGAGGGACACCCGGTCCGCGCTGAAGAAGCCGGTCTCGTGGGCGTACACGGCCATGACTCCTCTGAGCTCCCCCGCCTCGATCAGTGGCAGCGCGCTCACCCCCTGAAAGCCCGCGTCCCGAGCCCGCTTCCTCCAGGGAAGGAAGTCAGGGTCATGGGTCACGTCCTGGCACACGCTGGGCCGGCGGCTGCGCGCCGCCCCACCCACTGGACCTCGGCCCTCCGGGATGAGCTCTCGGGAGCTCACGCGGAGTCCCGCCAGATATCCCTGGTCCCCCCCGAAGGAAGCCCGCAGGGTGAACCAACCGTCCTCCTCCTCGGTGCCGACCCAGGCCATATGCATGCCGCCCTGCTCCACTGCGATGCGGCAGGCGCTTCGCAACAGCTCGTCCACGGTGGTCGCCCGCAGCATCGCCTCATTGCTGGCGGCGAGCGCCGCCCGGAGCCGGTCCATCTCCCTGAGTCGCTCCCGGAGCCGGAGCTCCTGCCGGATGTCCTCGACCTCAGCCAGCACGGCCGCGGGCTCACCTGCTGCCCCTGGGAGCGCGGTCAGCCGGACCCGCGCCCACACCTCCTCGCCGCTTGGGACGAGATGGCGCAGCGTGACGGCAGACGATCCCGGCTGCGTGAGGGCCTGGTGCAGGGCGGCCGCGCCGGCGCCTCGGTCCTCAGGGTGTGTGAGTTGCAGGAGGCTCGACCCCACCACCTCCCCGGCGCCCCGCTCCAGAAGTCTGCAGAAGGCGGGGTTGGCCTCCAAAACCCGTTGCTCTTGGGAGACCACAGCCATGGGTCTCGCGGACTGGTCGAACAGGTGGTGGGAGGGCGGCCCCAGACCAGCGCCGGCGGCGCCGTCCAAGCCCACCCCGGGCGCATGCCGACGCGAGTGCTGCTTCACAGGCGGGCGGATTCTAGCCCGCGCCACCTCCATCGCCGGTGATGGCACGGTAGCGAGGGCGTGACATTGCCGCCTGGGTCGGCGATCATGACGGCGTGGCCACCTCCTACCTCCCCCTGGAGCGCTACTCAGAGCGCATCGAGGAGGACTCAGCTCTCCTGGCCGGCCTCCTTGACGAGGCGGGCTGGGACCTCGCCGTGCCGACCTGCCCGGGGTGGCGGATGGAGGAGCTGGTCCGTCACCTGGGAGCCGTCCACCGCTGGGCATTGACATACGTCTCCCAGGGGCTGCAGGAGATGTTCCCCCAGCCCACCGAGGACCAGATGCTGGGATCCGGTCCCTGCCGCGAGGAGCTGGCCACCTGGCTGCGCGCCGGAGCCACTGAGTTGGCCGCCGCCCTCCGCCAATCCCCGCCGGATCTTCACTGCTGGTCCTTCTTGCCGGCTCCGTCCCCCGTCCTGTTCTGGGCCCGCCGCCAGGCCCATGAGACCGCCATTCATCGCGTGGACGGTCAGCTGGCCTTGGGGACCTCCCAGCCACTGCCTGCGGACTTCGCCGCCGACGGGGTGAGCGAGCTCCTGCTCGGCTTCGCCCACCGCAGCCGCCGGCGCCTGCGCCGGGACCCGGAGCTGGCGGCGGTCCTGGACGCGGAGGACACCGATGACCGCTGGCGCTTTGCGGCCACCCCAGATGGGCTGGAGGTGGAGGCAGGGTCGTTGCTCTCGGCGCCCACGACCGTGCGGGCTCCGGCCCACCGGCTCTACCTAGTGACCTGGAACCGGCTCCCGCTGGAGGCGGTGGCCCTGGAAGGCAGCTCCGAACCGCTTACCTGGCTGCGCGAATCCCTGCGCGTGACCTGGGGCTGAGCGCGGTTCGGCGGCTCAGCCGTCCTGCCTTGGGTGGGAGCGTTCCCTGATCAGCGCCAGCAGCCGCTCCCGGCACTCGGGCCACTCCGCCAGCAGAAGGCTGTAGTACAGGGAGTCGCGGCGGCTCCCGTCCGGCCGTCGCTGATGGCTGCGCAGCTTTCCCTCGTACTGGAAGCCCATCCGCTCCAAGGCGCCGCGGGAACGATGGTTCAGGCTGTCCAGCCTCCAGGCCACCCGCTTCAGGCCCAGCTCGTTGAAGCAGTACTCCAGCAGGAGGTACTTCATCTCCTCGTTCAGCCCCTGGCCCCAGGCGGAGCGGCGCAACCAGGTCCAGCCCATCTCCACCCGCTGGTGGTACGGCTCGTACTCGTACAGGGTGGTGCTGCCCAGGACCGATTCGTCCTCGAGGCGAATCGCCAGGAATCCCCGCTGGCGCCGGGGGTCCCCGATCAGGTGGTCGACCACCACCTGGCGCATCTCCGCCACGGTGTGGGGCCTGGGGGCAAGCTTCCAGCGCCAGACCTCGTCGTCCACCGTCTCCAGGAGGGTGGCGGCGTCGTCCGGCGCCAGGGGCCGAAGCCTCAGATGCGACCCGGTCAGCTCCGGGATCTCCCAAGCGGATAACCCTGGCGTCACCATCCGCTAGTTCGCCGCGAGCGCTTCACCGGCGCGAGATTACCCCATTGCCCTGGGCGGCCACCTCCGCCGCCAGGCCGGGACCGCCTGGTCGAGCCTGCGATCCGTCCTGTCCCACCGCTCCTCCCAACCTCCCGCCTCGCACCGCTGACCGGGATGCTCCCAGGCGATCCCGGGGCCGCTGGGTCGGGCTGGCAGACCCCCCATGGCGATCCTCGTGGCCCGCGGCGCATCCCCCGCCGAGGCGCTTCCGGGCGCGTCGAGAGACATTCGAGGAGGGAGGGTCGACCGTCCCGGCATCACTTAGCTGGTGAGCGAAGCCCCGGCGGGGTCGGTCAGAATTTCCGCCGAGGGCTCCGCAGGGGCCGTGGCGGCCACTCCCGGTGCGTGGGCGCCACCCCGCGCAGGCACCGCGCCTTCAAGGTCGACAGGCGTTCCGCTGGCGGACGCGGCCTCTGCACAGCTATCGGCGACGCCCCGCCCGGGGTCACTCCACCAATTCGCGACACTAGGAGGATTAGGAGATGTCGGCAATCGACCAGCTGCTTCGGAACAACGCCAGCTACGTCCACGACCCTGCGGTCGGCGCGCTGCCGTCCCGCCCCCGCCTGGAGGTGGCGGTGCTGGCGTGCATGGACGCCCGGATCGACGTGCATCGGGTCCTCGGCCTGGCCCCCGGGGAAGCCCACGTCATCCGCAACGCCGGGGGCGTGGTCACCGACGACGTCATCCGCTCGCTGCTGATCTCCCAGCGGCTCCTGGGAACAAGGGAGGTCATGGTCATTCACCACACCGAGTGCGGGATGCAGTCCTTTCGGGACGAGGAGCTGAAGGCCGAGATCGAGAAGGAGGTCGGGGTCCGGCCGCCCTTCGCCCTGGGTTCCTTCTCCGACCTGCGGGAGGACGTCCGAGAGTCCATCTGCCGGATCCTCAGCAGCCCCTTCCTCGCCCACAAAGATCGGGTGAGAGGCTTCATCTACGACGTGCGCACCGGAAGGCTGGAGGAGGTGACTCTCCAGGGCCGCACCGGGTGACCACCCGCCCGGTGGTCCGACCGAGAGCATTGGAGCGGCGACGACCTCACATCGATCTGGATCCTCCTCCCCGGCGCGAGGCGCTCGCCCCGTGGGGGCCGCGGTCTGGCGCGTCGATTCGCCGGGCTAGCCTCACCTGGCTGCCGGTTGGCCTCCGGCGACCGGTCGTGGGTGCCCAATCGCTAGCCCCTGGCCGCACCTAGCGCACCAGCGTCGACAGTTCGGGTCAGTCGAGGCTGGCGAGAGCGACGCCGGCTTGGAGGTCACGGATGAAGATGCCGATTTGACCAGAGGAGAGACGCCCGGGTCCAAGGGGCCCCGCCCGGTTCTCGCCAACTGGCGGAAGGGCTCGCAGGGCGGTCTGGACCTCGGGCGACATATGCGCTAGCTGCCACCGGATCTCGTCCTCGGCGGCCCGTGGGAGGTCGGGAGCGGCCAGGCTGACCGCCCGGGCCGCGTAGGCCGCAGCGCCCAAGGCGTGCGCCCCCATGTGGCAGACCGCGGCGGCCTGGCCGGCAGCTCGGGCAGCGGCAGCTGCTGCCGGAGTCTTGATCTCTTCGGCAGGGACACCACCGACGAACCGGCGGCGGATCCCCTCGGCTGTCCCCATCTCCCCCCGGGCGAAAGCCCGGGCCCGGTTGACGGCAGCGCGGGGTCGACCATCCTTGGGAGCCTCGGCCTCGAAGAGACCCAGCACCCGCTCCGCGCAGTCGGCCGCCCACTCGGCGACAAGACGTCGCTCGCCCTCGCTGAGCGTCTGCGGAGATGCCACCGCAACGATCCTACCTAGCCGCCCACACCCGCGACCGCCCTACTGACGGGCCGTGCGCCGGAACCTGACCGAGTCGGAAAGGACACCGGTGGCTTGCGGACCTCAGGTCCCGACCATCGTCGCGGGTGCGCCAGCTAGCTATCTCATGGGTCGTCGGTGACCGTTTGGTATTGGCAGACGAGGAGCACGCTTGGTGCGAGGTATGCCGATGGCGTCTCTGTCCGTGGGACGCAGTGTCAACGTCGTCTCCTCGAATCGTAGGCCCGAGTGCCCCCAAGGACACACCATCGGGCTCCCTAAACACTGCGATTCGGCCGTGGCGGATCCCCGAAGCGCAGCGGCGCGCGCAACTCTGTGGCCCGAGGGCGGCTCAGACCCCGACGACGCCGACGAGGCCCCGGATGCCTTGGAGGTCCTCCGGGTTGCGTGTGTACACCGGTAGGCCCGCAGCACACGCGGTGGCCGCAATGAGCAGATCCGGTGCCCGGGCCCCACGGGCCTTGCGCCCGCTTGCCACCTCGGCAGCGTAGATCCGACCGTAGGCCCGGGCCGCCTCTCCGTCGAATGGCAGGGGGTCGAAGGCGGCCTCCGCCCGTTGCAATCGATCCTGTCGGCGCGCCCTCTCCTCGGCGTCGTCGGTCGCGTGGGGCCCGGCAGCGAGCTCTGCCATGGTGATAGCGCTGACCGCCAACTCGATCGGGAGTTGCCGGGCGTCAAGCTGCTCGAGGTCGATGACCACGGAGGTGTCGATGACCCCACGCTGGGCGCGTTGGGCACTAGGCACGGGGGCTGGGGTCCTGACGCGCGACGCTGTCGAGGTCGCCGCGGAGCCGGGCCAGTTCGACTCTGGGAGCGCCCCGGAACATGGCAATAGCGGCATCGGCAGGCACGAACCGGCGTCTTCGAAGGGGAGTCAACTCGCCGACAGGCACACCATTCCTGGTGACGACGAATGTCTCGCCATGATCCAACGCCCTCATGATCGCGCCGCTCTCGTTCCGAAGCTGCCTTTGAGTGATATCTCGTACCATGGGCTGATTGCAGCACTCCGTGCTACCGGCGAGGTGATGGTTCTGTGAGAACTCGCCTCCGTTGCTCTCCCGCAGGTATCTAAGTTCACGGGCGCTCGAGTTGGAATGGCGAGACTCTCGGGAAGCCTGTTCACGCCGTTTCGGGGGACCTCCATGCGCCACCTATGCGTTGGTGGCTGGTCCCGGCCCTAGGGGACCATTGAGGAGGGAATGGCACGTGAGGGGGCCCCGTTCCAGTTGCTGTGGACTCCCGGCCTGGGGTCGCTCCACCTGCTCTAGGACCCGGGCGATGCAGGAAGTCAGGGCCGAGGCCGGTCCGAGCGGATTGTCCGCTGAACTGCCCGCGGGAGTCCACCTGTGACCGCGTGGTAGTTGAAGACAGGGCGCACGGAGCTGGCGCCGGACGCCGATGGCCGCCAGTATTTGCCGCCTAGGGTGTCAATTGGAGTGTCAAATGCCCCACGAAAGCTCGATGGCGAGGCGATTTGATCTCAGTAACTGGTGCCCCGGAGGCTCTGGTCGGGAAGGGCGGATTCGAACCGCCGACCTCACGGTCCCGAACCGTGCACTCTAACCTGACTGAGCTACTTCCCGGAGGCGCCCAGTATATCCGAGCCGCGACCGGGCTCCCCGCTCTCTAGACTGCACCCGGTGCCCATCTACCTGGTCCGCCACGGGGAGACGGAGTGGACGGTGAGTGGTCGTCACACGGGCCGCACCGACATCCCCCTCAGTCCTCGCGGCGAGGAGCAGGCGCGCCATCTCCGTAAGCGACTCGCCTCTGTCAACTTCGACCGGGTGGTGGTCAGTCCCCTGCTCCGAGCTCGACAGACCGCCGAGCTGGCCGGTCTGGGAGAGCGGGCCGAGGTGGCCGCCGACCTTCGCGAGTACGACTACGGGGACTTCGAGGGGTGGACTCGCGACCAGATCGAGGCGTCCTGGCCCGGCTGGGAGCTCTGGCGGGACGGGTGCCCCGGCGGCGAGTCACCGGAAGAGGTTCTGGCCAGGGCTAGGCGGCTCCTTGGGGAGTTGGACCTATCGAGCTTCAGAGACAGCGCCCTCTTCGGGCACGGCCACTTCCTTCGGGCGGTTGCCGCCGCCTACCTGGAGCAGGCCGTTGGGATCTGCCGCCACCTGGTGGTCCCGGTGGCCTCGATATCGATGCTCGGCGCTGAGCACTCCGTCCCGGCCATCGTGAGCTGGGGCCTGACCTGAGCCGCTCTCAGGCGAGCCGTGGCTGCTCGGCCAGCCTCTCCTGCAGATCGGGGCGACGGCGGAGCTCTCCCGCGGCGCGGGCGACGGCGAAGTCGTAGACCGGAGACACCCGAAACGGCCTGGGCATCATCGTGCGCGCCCTTCGCAGCGAGGCGCACAGGGTACGATGGGCCAGCTCTTGGACCGGAGTCCAACGTATCCGGTAGTGCCGACGGATCGGATCTGGCAGCAGTCCGGACGTGATGAAGCCGGTGAGCTCGGCAAGGGCCCTCGGCCCCTTCATCCCCAGACGGGGCACCAGGATCACGTCGGCGACCTCCCGGGACCCGGCCCCTGGGATAGCCACCCCCATCTCGACCCGCTGGTCCATCCAGCCGCGCAGGTCGTCGTACCCTTCCCAGCCCGTCCCATCGGGCAGCCCCATCATCCGGACCACCTGGTCCCATTCCACCACGAAGCGGTCGCGCTCCCGGGGTTGCAGGCCGCCGATGGCGGCGTCGTGGGTGGCCAGCATGGACTCCACGAGAGCCGCGTGGACCCAGAGGACCAGGTCCTGATCCCGGGCCCGGTACGAGCTTCCGGCCCGCCACACGCTGGTGGCGTGCTCCTTGGGGAGGAGCCCCTCCACCTTGCGGTGGGCCCGGTTCACCTCCCTGGTCGCGGCGCGGGCCTCCTCCTTGGTGCCGAAGACCACTGTGGTGACCCAGGCCACGGTTCGCTGGAACCGTCCCACCGCGTCCTGGGCGAAGTCGCTGTGTTCGAGGGCTCCCTCCGCCACCAGTGGATGCGCCACCTGAACCAGCAGGGCCCGGGACGCGCCCAGCAGCAGCAGCGGCTCGCGCATCACCCGCCAGGTGACGCTACCCGGGCCGAAGAGCCCGGGGTCGGGGTCGGTGGACTGGAGGGGGAACGGACCCGCCGGCGGCAGTCCCGCCGCCAGCAACCAGAGCGCCTCCTCCGGAGAAGGGATCTTGATCTCCACGATGTCAGGGTACCCGGGCCGGTGACGCCCCTGGCGACCCGGAACTGGCCCACGGGAACGGGCTTGACCGCGGATGGCCCACCCCGTATGGTCCAGATCGTGCCCCCCTCCGACGTCCAGGAGCTTCTGACCCCGTTTCGGTCCTGGCTAGGCGCCTGGGAAGGGGAGGGGGCCGGTAGGTGGTCGGACCCCCCATTCCGCTACCGCGAACGGCTGGTGCTCCAGGCCGTGCCGGGCCGAGCGGTGGTGACCTGGGACGAGCGAACCGAGGTCCTTGACACAGGTGACCTCAGCCATTCCGAGAGGGGCTATCTGAGGCTTCTCCAGGGCGGTGAAGTGGAGCTGGTGCTGGCCATCCCTGCCGGGTACACCGAGATTCAGGTTGGACGCCTGCGGGGCGAGATTCTCGACCTCTCCCCTGGGGCTCTCGGGGTCACCCCTGGGGCGCGGCGGCTGGACCGGGTCGGCCGGCGGCTGCAGATGGAGGGCGCCGTGCTGGTGCACGAGATCCTGATTGCGGTGGGGGACGGCGACCCGGCACCCCATGTCCTCTCCCGGCTGCGGCGCCATCCTTGAGCGACTCCTCCCCTGTGGCCGAGGACTCGGCGCTCTTCGCCGAGGACCTCGCTGAAGCAGCCGACCTGGATCGCTCCGACCCCCTGGCCTGGGCCAGAGAGCTGTTCTGGGCGGGCGCGGCGGAGCCGCCGTACCTGGACGGGAACTCGCTGGGCCGCCTGCCCAAACGCTCGGTGCGCCGCCTCCTCCAGGTGGTCGAGGAGGAGTGGGGCCGTGGCTTGGTCCGCTCCTGGAACAGGTGGATGGACCTGCCGACCAAGGTCGGCGACCGGCTCGGAGAGGTCCTGCTTGGCGCCGGCCCCGGGCAGGTCGTGGTCGCCGACTCAACCTCGGTCAATCTGTACAAGCTCGCGGCCGCGGCGCTCGACTCCCTCCCCGGGCGGGCTGTGGTGGTCACCGACCGGGCCAACTTCCCGACCGACCGCTACCTGTTGGCCGGCCTCACCGCCAACCGGAGGCTCAACCTGCGACTGGTGGAGTTCGACGAGGTCATGGGGCCCACTCCTGAGGCGGTCAGCACCGCGGTGGGGGAGGACACCGCCCTGGTCCTCCTCTCCCACGTCGACTACCGATCCGGGGCGCTGGTCGACATGGCCGGGATCTCGACGGTCGTCCGCGACGCCGGGGCGCTGGCTCTCTGGGATCTGAGCCACTCGGTGGGAGCGGTCCCGGTAAGCCTGGACGACAGCCGGGCGGACCTGGCCGCTGGCTGCACCTACAAGTACGTCAACGCCGGGCCGGGGTCACCCGCCTTCCTGTACGTCAGCCGGCACCTCCAGGGTCGGCTCCGGCAGCCGATCTGGGGGTGGATGGGCAAGCAGGACCCCTTCGCCATGGAGCAGCCCTACACCCCCAGGGAGGGCATCGGCAGCTTTCTATCGGGCACCCCCCCTATCCTCGGTCTGACCCTGGTTGAGGAGGGGGTCGAGCTGCTGGCGGAGCTGGGCATCGAAAGAGTGCGGTCCAAGAGTCTGGCCCTCACCTCCCACTTGATCGGACTTGCTGATCGCCGGCTGGCGCCACTAGGGTTCCAGCTTGCAACCCCTCGCGACGCCGGTCGGCGCGGCTCACAGGTGACCCTGCGGCACCCCCGGGCCAGAGAGCTGTGCGCCCGGCTGGACGGCTCTGGCGAGGTCATCCTGGACTTCCGCCCCCCCGACCGGGTGCGCCTCGGCTGCGCCGCCCCCACCACATCGTTCACCGATCTGGCTCGGGCGGTCGCCTCACTGGCTGGGGCGGCGGTGGAACTCACCTCAAAAGACGCCGGATAGTCCGTCCCCGGGGCTCCTTTCGAGCCGCGCCTTCTCGGCTCAGCCGGGGCTGGTGGCGGGCTGGGCGGGCCTCGGGCGGTGGTGCCCCCCGAGCCAGATGAAGCCGCCCACCGCCGCCAGGACGTAAGCCGCGTAGGCCAGAACCTGCAGCGCCGTGGGCTGGGCGGCGTAGCCCAGGAACGTGTGCAGGATGTCGCCCAGAGCGCCCTGCTCGCTCAACTGGGCCGAGGTGTTCCAGAGCGGGTGGGCGAGGAAGGGCAGCCACCCCAGCTGCTGGAGGTTCTCCACGGCGTCGGCCAGGAGGCCGGCGGCGAAGAGCATCAGCAAAGACCCCACGATCTGGAAGAACCGCCCGAGATTCAGCCGGTGGCCGAGCCGGTATATGGCGAAGGCGATGGCCAGCGCGGAGATCAGCCCCAGCCCCGCCCCCAGCGCCGCCGCCGGCACCGAGGCGGCGAAGTTGGCCTGGCTGCCGGCCGCCGCGAAGAAGATGGCGAGGGTGAACACCACCGTCTCCAGCCCCTCCCGACCGACCGCCTGGAAGGCGACCAGGGCCAGGCTCAACCGCGCCCCCCGCCCCATCGCCCGGTCGGTCCGCTCGCGGAGCTCCCGGGACAGCGTGCGGGCGTGGGAGTGCATCCAGAAGGTCATGTAGGTGAGCACGCCACAGGCCAGAAGGTAGGTTCCGGTCTCGAAGATGGTCTGAACCCGGGACCCCTCGTAGGTGTGGATCACGAGGAAAGCCGCGGCCCCACCTCCGAAGGCCAGCACCAGGGCGGCTCCCACTCCCAGGAACACGTCTTTGAAGTGCTCCCGATGTCCGCTCCGGGCCAGGTAGGCCAGCAGGATGGCGATGATCATGCTGGCCTCCACCCCTTCCCTGAGGAAGATCACGAAAGTGGGCAGCATGGACCCCGGCACCTCCTGTAGCTGAGCCGCTGCGGCGTTCGCCGCCCCGGCTACGGTACGGAGACTAAATCGTATCTGTCAAGTCGGAATATGCCACCCTTCGCGACTCAGGTCGGTTCCGGCGGCTGATAGGGCGCCTGCATCTCTTTGAGGAACTCCTCGTATTCCGCCTCCTCCATCCACTCCCGGGACCGCAGTGCGCCGGAGCGATACCAGCCGAGGCTCATCCCCGCCGCCCCCAGGACCAGGACCCAGGCTCCGAAATCTGCGAGGTTGAGACGGTGGCTCACGATCGGGACCACCACGGTGATCACCGCCACCACCCCATACACCACCCACATCCCGACCTCGGTCCTGGTGAGCCTGGGGATCGGGCGGGCGGCGTCGCCACTGGGGCCGGTGGTGGGGAGCACGCCCGGATCTTACGCTCGGCCGAGGCGAGGGCCCTGAGTTGCGCCGCCCGGCTCCGCCATCGGCCTCAGACCGCTCGGATCCGGAGTTGGTTCCCGCCGGCGAAGGTGGGATGTGAGCGCCGGCGACGCCCACCGGCGGCGCACTGGCCGGAGCGCAGGCGAGAGGCTGCGAGAAATGTGCCGTGTCGGTCGAATTCTCTCGATCAAGCTTGACAAAACCAACTATCCGGGCAAAAATATACTCATGCAAGACGACGAACAGATCGAGGAGATCCTCCGCCAGGTGGCCGCGGGTGGGCTGTCACCGGAGGAGGCGGCGGCGAGGTTGGCCGAGATCCGCCGCGGCGGGGCGGTGGCTGTGGCCGAGTCCCCGGTGGCCAGGGTGCGGGTGACCGGGCTGATGCACCCCACGAGGGTTGTCGGGGACCCGGAGGTCCGGGACGCCGTGGTGACCGGGCCCCATCAGGCGGGGAGGGAGGGCGATGCACTGGTGATCCGGGGGATGCCGCTCTCCGACGCTTCTGGGTGGTTCTCCTTCCACTGGCCGGAGAGGCCTCCCTTCGGGGCTCACGAGATGCCGCTGCGGCCGATCGTGGTGAGGATGAATCCCAACCTGCCCCTGGAGGTGGAGATGGCAGCCGGCCTGCTCACCGTGCAGGGGATCCTGGCGCCGATCCGCGCCGACATCCAGGCCGGCAGCGCCAAGCTCACCGGGGTCACCCAGCCGCTGGACCTCAAGGTCACCTGGGGCACCGTGTCAGTGGAGGGCGTGCTGGCTACCGGGACCTCCAGAATCCGCTGTGACGCCGGCACCGTGAAGGTGGTGCTCAAGCCGGGGTCCAGCGTCCGGGTGGAGGCGCGCAGCACCCTGGGCAAGATCACGCTGCCCGGGGATGACCCGGGGCTTTCGGCCGGGTGGACCATGGGTGGGGATGTTCGTCATGTGACCGTTGGGGAGGGTTCCGGACAGCTCCAGCTCGAGGCCACCACAGGGGCCGTCTGGGTGGAGCTCGGTTGACCGAACCGGAGCTGCACCCACCCCACCGCTGCCCGGTGTGCGGCGAGGAGCTGCGGCTGACCCGGCTCAGCTGCCGCGCCTGCGGGACCGAGCTAAGCGGCGACTTCCCCAGCTGCGAGTTCTGCTCCCTGAGAGGCGAGGAACGAGAGCTCCTCAAGCTCTTCCTCGCCTCCCGGGGCAACATGAAGGCCTTGGAGCGGGGTCTCGGGGTCAGCTATCCGGCGGCCCGCGCCCGGCTGGACGCGGTCCTGGTCAAGCTGGGGCTGGAACCGGGGGCGCCGACCCCACCCGAGGGCCCCCTGGAGCTCCTGCGTGCCCTGGCCCGGGGAGAGGTCTCGGTAGAGGAAGCGCGGTCAGGCTTGTATCCCCGAACCTGACCCCGGGGCTGAAGGCTCAGCGGAACCCGTAGAGCCCCTCATGGAAGTCGCCGGTCTCGGACCAGCGGCGGATGACCTGGTCGACGACCTCGTCGTCTACCTGGGACGCCCCCAACTGGCGGGCGTTGCCCTCGACCGCCTCCAGGACCTGGCCCTTCACGAAATCCGGGACCCGCGCGAAGCGGGCCAGGGCGGACTCGGTCCAGGGGAGCTCCTGCGCGCGCCGCTCCTGAATTCGGTGGGATACCTCACCCCACATCTGGTACTTGATCTCCATGATCTCCGGGGTGATGGTGGTCCCCAGCCCCTTCTTGAGCGCGGTCCACTCCACCCGCCAGCGGGTCAGCTCTCGGCAGAAGTCGGGGACCTCCTCCAGCCGCCGCTCGGCCTCCTCGGTCCAGGTGAACTGGGGGAGTCCCGTGCGGTCACTGAGCGGATGTCCATAGCCCAGCTTCTTCCCCAGGCTCTCCACGAACTTGGAGCCGATCTCGTCCACACCGCGCTGGCGGGCCCGCTGCTCGGCAGCCCCGATGGCCATCTGCTCGGCCCGCTCCGGGGCCATGTGGCTGGCGGGGGCGGCCTGCCGGGCTCGCCGAACCGCCTCCAGATGGGCGTCCACGTCCCATCCGGGCGCCCCCTCCGCGTGCGGCACCGGGCACCCCTCGGCAGCCGATCCGGCTCCCGGATACGGGCAGCGCTCCGCTTCCGGCTCCGGCATGCTCACACCTCCTCGGCGACTGGCTGGTCGGACGACGGACAGCGGGCCGGCTCCTCCGGGCTCCCCTCCAGGAGCCGGTCACAGACCTGGCGGAGCTGGACCATCTGACTTGAGTCTAACGGGCCGGTGAAGTGATCTCGCAGCGAGCGCAGGTGGATCTCCTCACTGCTCACCATCCGCCTCCGGCCCTCCTCGGTGATGGTGGCGAAGTACCCCCGGGCGTCGCTGGGGCATACCTCACGGCGCACCAGCCCGGAGGCCTCCATCCGCTCCACCAGGCGGGTCAGTCCACTGCGGCTCAGCAGTACCCGGTCGGCCAGCTGGGCCATTCTCAGCCGACCCTCCGGCACCTGAGCCAGCTGCACCAGCACGTCGTACTCGGCCAGGGGCAGGCCCCGGGCGGCCAGGAGCTCCCGCTCCAGCGCCCGGATCAGGACCGCGTGGGCGCGCAGGAAGGAGTTCCAAGCGGCCCGGGCCGCCGGGTCGATCGCCGCGTCCGTGGTTGCTTGCACAGACAACTACCTCTGGGTTATGATTGTACCTGCAATTATGACCGCGGCGGGCGCGACATTGGAGGATTGTGCATGACTTGGAAGTTGGACATGGCCCACTCGGCGATCGAGTTCTCGGTTCGCCACATGATGGTGAGCACGGTGAAGGGAAACTTTAGGGAGTTCAGCGCCGATTTGGAGCTCGATCCCGAGGACCTCACCAAGAGCTCGGTCCGGGCGGTGGTCAAGGTGGCGAGCATCGACACCCGCGAGCCGCAGCGCAACGCCCACCTCACCTCCGCGGACTTCTTCGAGGCGGACAAGTTCCCGGAGATGGTCTTCCAGAGCACCCGGGTGGAGCACCTGGGCGGGGACCGCTACCGGGTCGCCGGCGACCTGACGATCAAGGACGTGACCCGGCCGATCGCGCTGGACGTCACCCACCTCGGGACCCAGGTCAGCCCCTACGGCGTCAAGGCGGCCGGCTTCGAGGCCACCACCACCATCAGCCGCAAGGACTTCGGGCTCACGTGGAACGTCGCCCTGGAGACCGGCGGGATGCTGGTCGGCGACGAGGTGAAGATCTCGGTGGACGCCGAGGCCAACCTGGTCGAGGAGACCGCCTCCGCCTGAGTGGCGGTGCTGGCCGGCGGCCCCCGGGTCGGGCCGCCGGCCCATCCGGGGCGTCAGCCCTCCAGCTCCTCCTCCTCGTCTTCGATCTCGTGGAAGATCTCGCCGGGCGCCAGCCGCTCGGGGCAGAGGACTCCCAGCAGGTGGTCGGACTCGTGCTGGACGATGCGGGCCAGCCAGCCTTCGAAGCTGCGCACCACCCCCCGGCCCTGCGGGTTGCGGTAGCGGACTGTGGTGGACTCGAACCGGCGCACCACCCCCACCCGACCGGGGAGGGAGAGGCAGCCCTCGCGGGCGTCCACCTCTCCCTGGGCGGCGAGCCGCTCCGGGTTGCAGATGGCGAAGCGCCGACCCTCGTAGACGATCACCGCCAGCTGCAGGCTGAGCCCCACCTGCGGCGCAGCCAGCCCCACCCCGTTCCACTCCACGCAACGCACGTACATCTCGGCCACCAGCTCCTTCAGCTCGTGATCGAAGTTGCGCACCCGCTCGGCCCGGTGGTGGAGCACCGCAGCTGGATCGGTGACCAGCTGAAGGGGGGATGGGAACCTCATCCCAAGATCATCCCAGCCGGGGGGGCTGGGATGCCGAGCAGCTGCAGGGACGCCTCTCTGGTCAATCCGGGGCGTCCTAGGGCCTCCGCCAGGGAGGTCAGGCTGGTGGCGGCCACCCCCTCCCCGAACGCCAGGTGGCAGCTGCTGAGCGTCTCCAGCTCCTCCGCGGTCGGGGCGCGAACGCAGATGACCGCCCGGGCCAGCACCTCATCGCGGCGGAGCTTGAAGCCCACGCCGACCAGCTTGCGCCCCGCCACGGCGAGGTCGCTGAAACCCGGGCACCAGGCACCCACGACCCGCCCCCGCTGGAGGTCGATCCCGCCCAGCCGATCCATGAGCCAGGAGCGCACCAAATTGAGGACCTGATCCAGGGGGCGGGGCTGCCCTGGAGGCAGGTGAACGGCGAACAGGATGGAGACCCATCCAGGCCCACCGGGGCCCACCGTGCCGCCGATGGGGCTGAACCGGACCTCCCCGACACCCGGGATCGCTGAGATTGCCGCCACCACCTCCGGCCGGCGGGTGAGCGACGGGCCCAGGGTCACCCCGGGCCGGCTGAGCAGGGCGAGCACCAGCGCCCTGCGGGGTTCGGGGGGGACGAGGTCGAAGATCCGATCGGGGTTGAGGAGCGGGTCGTGCTCAGCCCGGGTTCCGCCCTCCTCGACCGCCCAGCCCAGAATGCTGATTCCCGCCTCCCTAGAGCGCCGGGTCGCCAACCGGTCGACCGGACCCAGATGGCCCCTTCTCCAGGATCCCCGCCAGGGCCTGCAGTGACCGCTGCGCCTGCAGCTCCAGGATGCTGCTCACCCCGAACCGGGCGGCGAGCAGCCCCAGCGGCCCTCCCGGCAGCTGGTAGACCAACCGCTGGGTGACCTCAGTGAGCTGAGATCCCTGGGCCACGCAGGTCACCTCCAAGCGGCCGGTCGCCCCCAGCGCCTGTCCTGAGCTGGTGAGGAGCCGGGGGGGCACGCACCGCCCTATGACCCATTCGCTGTCCGCCAACCGGCCCCCGGCGACAAGGCGGATGTGCAGGCGGTCGCCCTCCAGCACCGGGCGGTGGGTGGTGCCCCGGACCTCTCGAACCCCGAACATCCAGCGCGGCGCGTTGTCGATGTCCGCGATGAAGTCGAAGACCAGCGCCGGAGCCGCCCGGATGAGGCGGCGCGCGCGGGCCTCAGGCATCGTGGGGGGGCAGCGGCGACATGTGCGGTCCTGAGGATATCCCGTACCGTTGGGGGGATGTCGCTGAGTCATCTGGAGGGGCTGGACCGCTTCCTGCAGTGGGACCTGGTCACACTCAACCCCTGGGGAACCCCGGTGTGGGCGGCGGTGGGCGCCCGGCTCCTCCCCGATCAGGGTGAGATCTGGACCTCGACCACCGTGGGATTCACCTCCAAGGTGCGCAACCTCACCGTCCACCCCCGGGTGGCGATGATGCGCTGGTCCCCTGCGGGCGACCCTGTGGTGATCAGGGGAGAGGCCACGGTGCACTCCGGCGACGGCACCGAGAACCTGGCCCAGCTCTTCCGCCTCATGGGGGGGCCCGGTGCCCAGCGGGAGTTCTTCGGCATCAGCTCTGAGCACCCCTTCTGGCGCCGGCTGTACGGGGAGTACTGGCGGCGGGTCCTGATCCGGGTGCGCATCGTGGAGGTCTGGAGGGTGGCCCAGGGCCAGGGATGGGACAGGCGGCGGGTCGGTCGCTTCACCCTGCCCAGGGAGCGCCGCCCGCCTTCGCCCATCGGCCCGCCCCGGCGCCGGAGCTACTCCGGGCGGTTGCAGCTCTCGGGGATGCAGATGCTGGCGGACGGGATGCCAGCCGCGCTCGCGGTCCTGGACAGGTCCAGCCGGGCGCCTCTGGCCCTGCCGGTGCAGGCCCGGTTGCGCCATGGCGGGGTGGAGGTGATGGTGCCGGAGGAGCTGGGCCGAGGCGCTGAGCCTCGCGCCTCCCTGGTCACCCGCGTGGTCGACGACTCGTATGAGATGGCCCGCATGGTCGGCTGGATCGGCGCCGTGGACGGGGGCGAGGGCTGGCGGCGCTTCAACCCCCGCTCCGTGTACGGATTCGTGAAGCCTCCCGGGGTGGTGCCCGATGTGGCCGCCGGCCTGGTGGCGGCGCTGGCTGCAGCGGGCGACCGATCGGAGGTGAGCCGGCCGCGGGTGCGGAGCTCGGCGCGACAGGCCGGGGGGGAGACCGTGCCAACCCTGCGGCTCCCGCTCTCCATCTGGGCCTCCCTGGAACGGCTCTTCACCGCCGCGGCGGCTGACGCCCCCTGGCTCAGTGCCGCCGCCGCCCTGGACCGGGTGGCGGACGAGCGGTTCCAGCTGGCGCTTCTGGCCCAGCGCGCCACCATGGAGAGGGACTTCGCCCACTCCCTCCTGGTGCGCGGGCACCGGCCGCTGGCCACCCGGGGGCTGGCGGGAGCGGCCCGCGCGGCCCGCCCCAGCGTGCGGCAACCGATGGTGGAGGCACGCCGCCGGGAGCGCGTGCGGCAGCTCCTCACCGCTGAGCTCCTGCAGTCGCTCCCTGCCGAACTCACCTTTGGCCTTCCCAGAACGCCTGGGCAGGACGCAGGGATCGCCCCAGATCCCGGCTCCCTCGCCGGTGCCGTGGCCCTCAGCCTGGCTGAGTCCGCGGTGGCGGTGGTGGACCGGTTGCTGCCCCGTCTGCCCTTCTGGCGATGAGATCTGGCCCCTCCGGGCGCGAGGTCTTAGGGCTGCTGGTGCTGACCTCGGCGGAGCGCCTCGCCCGGAGGCGCCCGCAGCGATTCTGGCCGGTCATGACCCTGGGGCTCACGGTGGCCGGGCTCAGCGCCGCCCCCAGGGCGCGGTCCGCCAGCTGGCACGGGGGCTGGCGCTGGCTGGCCGCGGCGCTGGGCCTGGGTGGGGGCCTTCACCTGGGAGTCCGGGCGGGGGCAGTGATGGCCGGCCGCATCTCAGCTTTGGCCGGCTCCCTGGAGTGGCTCGAGCGAGCTGTGGCATCCTCTCCCACCTCGACTCGGGTGGTGCTGAGCGTTCCCGCGGTGCTGGGCGAGGAGGTCTTCTGGAGATCTGGGGGCTGGATCGCGGAGGCGGGGACGGTGTGGGGCTCGGCCGTCGGGTACGCCGCCGCCCAGCTGCCGACGCAAAACCCCCTGCTGGTGATGGGCGCCCTGCCCCTGGGGCTGGCGACCACATGGATCCGCCGCCGTTCAGGGTCGCTTCTGCCGGTGGTGATCTGCCATCTGGTCTTCTCGGAGATGACGCTGGCCTGGCCGGGGCTGCCGTTGCCCAGCGGTTCACCCAGGGCGACAGAGCCGTAACCGGTATGTGAACTGGGTCCGAGCTGCGGCTGCCAAGATCAGCCCGTGGCCACCCTTCTCAGCCGTGATCCAGGGGACGGGCCCTGGGAGACTCCTCTAGCCACCCCCCCTCCACAAGAGGGCCAGGAGCTCGCCCTGCGCCAGCTTTTGGCCCCCGATGGTCTCAAGATCACCGCCGAGCCGCTGCGGCGGCTCGCGGATCGGGCGGTGATGGCCTACGAGCTCCGCTGGCGGCTTCCCCGGCTGGACGCCCTCCCTTCCAGGGACGACATCTGGGCGGCCGCCGACGCCTACGGGGTCGCCGATGCCCTGGACGACGCCGTGATCCGAGCCCAGCTGGGGGTTGCCCACCGGGTGGCACCGGCCGGGGTACTCATCAACCTCACTGCTCGCCGGCGGAGCCGGCCCGGGCTGGGGGCGCTCCTGGGACGGCATCTGGGGGCCAACGGCATCGCCCGCTCCAGCGTCGTCTGGCAGCTCAGCGAACAGGACGAGCTCGAGGTCGCCGCCCCCACGGCGGAGCTGGCCCTCGACCTTCGCCTCCGCGGGTATCGGGTGTCCCTCGCCGAGGTGGGGGAGGGGCGCATGCGGATCTCGGTCCTGGCCCGGCTCCACCCGGATCTGGTCCACGTGGACCGCAGCCTGGTGGAGGGGGTGGAGCACGATCCCGGCTTGGCGGCGGCGCTCCGGGGACTGCTGGAGTTCTGCAACGGGACGGGGGCCATCCTGGTCGCCGGCGGGGTGTCCACCAGGGCCGAGCTGGATCGTCTCATGGAGCTGGGAGTCGAGTACGGTCATGGGCCCCTCTTCGGGACGGTGCCGGTCGTCGCCGGCCCCGGGGCCCAGGAGCTGCTGCTCCCCAAACAGGTGCTGGGCTTGGAGGAGGCCGTGGCCCGCAGCCCCAGGCTCCGGGTGGCGATCTCCGAGCCCGCCTCGGACGGTCCGGCGGCCGAGCTTCCGCTCGCCGAGGCGCTGGGCCACGCGGCCCGCTCGTTTCAGGGAGAGCAGGACCCGCAACAGGTGCTGGAGACCGCCGCCGACCAGCTGGAGCGGCTGGTGCCCTGCGACGGTCTAGCAATCTACCAGGCGGACTGGGACGCGCTCCGCTTCCGACCGCTTTTGGCCCGTTCCAGCGCCGAGCCCTCGTACGTGGCCGGGGTCATGGGGCACTCGTTCTCGCTGTCTGCGGGGATCACCGGGTGGGCCTTCGACCTCGGCACCCCCCAACTGATCAGCGACGCCGACTCCCACCCGGCCGCCGGGCACGTGCCGGGCACAGCGCCCGACGACGAGTCGATGCTGGTCATCCCCATGGTGGCCGGGGACCACCGCATCGGGGTGGTCAACGTGACCCGCTTCCGCCGCGACGCCTTCACCGCCCAGGAGCTGACCATGGCGACTCTGATCGTGCACATGGCGGCGGCGGCCTGGCGCAACGCCCAGCTCTACTCCGAGCAGCTCCAGCACGCCATCACCGATCCCCTCACCGGGCTGCTCAACACCCGCTGGCTGCGGGATGCCGGGAGACGGGAGCTGGCTCTGGCGGAGCGCTCGGGGCGGCAACTGATGCTGCTCATGATCGACCTGGACAAGTTCAAGAAGCTCAATGACAGCTGCGGCCACGCGGCCGGTGACTCAGTACTCCGGGCGGTGGCCCTGGAGCTGCAGCGATCCATCCGGGCCGAGGACGCGGCGGTGCGCTACGGTGGTGAGGAGTTCGTGCTCCTGCTGCACGACGCCGGCCCCGAGGGGGCACGGCGAGTGGCGCGCCAGCTTCGGATCCGCCTGGCCCGCATCCCCCTGCCTCCGGGCTCCGCCATCCCCAAGGTCACGGCCTCGGTAGGCATCGCGGCCTTCCCCGACCACGGCCGCACCGTGACCAAGCTGCTGCAGGAGGCGGACTCGGCCATGTACGCCGCCAAGCGTCGGGGTGGCAACCGGGCCGTCCGGGCCTGAGGATCAGGGGACCGGATCGGCGAGAAGCTCGTCCAGCGCCCGCTCCACGGCGCCCAGCACGGTGAGGAGGGACTCGAGCTCGGCCTGGGTGAATTGGGCCAACACGCGGCCCACCACCTCCCGCTTGAATCCGGCCGCCGCGCGGACTTCGGCCTCCCCCTTCTCCGTGAGCTGGACGTGGACCAGCCGCCGGTCCTCGGCGTCTCTGGTCCGGGTCGTGAGGCCCTGCTCCTCCAGCCGGTCCAGCATCAGGCTGGCCGAGGGCATGCTCACCTGTAGCCGCTCCGCCAGCTGCCCGACGGTGAGCGGCCCGACGCCCTGAAGGGACCTCAGGAGGTGGAGCTGATGGAGGGACAGGCCCCGCCGGTCCATATGGGTGGTCGCCCCCTGCCGCCACTGGCGGCATGCCAGCCGATCCAGGCCCTCCATGGCCTGTTCCCGCAGCAGCCGCTGGGAGCCGGTCTGAGCCGTGGTGCCCGGAGCCATCTCAGTGCACCGTCACCAGCTCGGCCGACTCCGCGCCCGGCGCCGGCTGGGGAGCCGGCCCCATGTGGGTGCGCAGAGGCACCTCCCGCATGAACAGGCTGGCGATCACCGCCAGGACCGTGGCTCCCACCCCCAGCCAGAAGCTTCCCCCGATGGCCTGGGCCAGGCTCTGGTGGATGGCGAACACGATGGCCGGGATGAGGTGCTGCAGGGGGGCTGGAAGCACGTGCTGCAGCTGGAGCCCCAGATTGCCCACCCCGGTGAGGCTGCTGCCGCCGTCACTGCTGAAGTGCGAGTACAGCTGGGAAGGCACCCCTCCCTTGGCCAGGTTCTTGGGCAGCTGGGAGCTGAAGCTGGAGGCTAGATAGGTGCCGGCCACCGCCAGCCCGATCGAGCCCCCGACCTGCCGGAAGAAGGTCAGGTTGCTGGTGGCCACTCCGATGAGCCGCTGGGGCACGGCGTTCTGCACCACCACCGTGTAGGCGGACATCGAAGGCCCGATGCCCACACCCATGATCAGCATCCAGGTCCAGAGCGTCCAGTCCGAGGTGGTGGCGTTGAGCTGGGTCATGAGCAGCATGCCCACCCCGGCAACCACCATGGCCCCCACCAGCATCCACTTGTACTTGCCGGTCCGGCTGATCACCAGCCCAGCCAGGATGCTGGTGCCCATGAGCCCGACGAGCAGCGGCCAGAGCATGTAACCGGAGGCGGTGGCGCTGATCCCGCGGGCCGCCTGGTAATACCGGGGCAGGAAGATCACCCCGATGAAGAAGGCGAAGGAGAGGAGGAACATCGCCGCCTGGGAGGACCAGTAGGTGCGGATCCGGAACAGGTCCAGGGGCACGATAGGCTCCGGCACCCGGGCCTCGATGAGCACGAACACCACCGCCAGCACCGCGGAGAGGGCGAGCAGCCCCCCCACCTGCCAGGTGATCCAGCCCACCGCCTGGCCCGAGGTGTTGGTGAGACCCTTCTCGGTGAGTCCCACCAGCAGGGGGACCACGGCGGCGGTGAACACCGCGGTCCCCAGGAAGTCGATCTTGGGCCGCGGCCCGTCGGAGCGGTGGTTGGGGAGGATGGCTCCGATCACCGCCAGGGCCACGATCCCGATCGGCACGTTGACGTAGAAGACCCAGTGCCAGCTGATGTTGTCGGTGATGAAGCCGCCGAGGAAGGGACCAATCAGGAAGGAGACCCCGAACACCGCCCCGAAGAATCCCTGGTACTTGCCCCGCTCCCGGGGGGTGAAGAGGTCCCCGATGACCGCCAGGGAGATGGGGAAGAGGGCGCCGGCGCCCAGCCCCTGGAGACCACGGAAGGCGATCAGCTCCCCCATGTTCTGGGAGAGGCCGGAGAGGGCGGAGCCGATCAGGAAGAGCGAGATCCCGATGATCAGCATCACCTTGCGCCCGAAGATGTCCGAGAGCTTGCCGTAGACGGGCACGGTTACCGTGCTGGTGAGCAGGTAGGCGGTCACCACCCACACGTAGACGCTGTTGCCCCCGAGGTCGGTGACTATGGTCGGGAGGGCGGTCCCCACCACGGTCTGGTCTAGCGCCGAGAGAAACAGCCCCAGCATCACCGCGCCGACGATGGCCAGGCGGGCGCGTTGGGAGAGCATGACCGACGGGTGTACCGAATCCATCAAGGGGGACCTCTTGACTCCACCGGCCCCACGGCCGGCCTCGGGGAAAGATTAGCTCCGGACAAATCTTTTTGTCAAGCCTAACCTAAGTGATTCGCCGGCACCCTGAGGCGGCGAGCCCCGGCCAGCGGGAGGGGCCGACCCAGGAGGTAGCCCTGACCCAGCCGGACACCCAAGGAGCGCAGCTGCGCCAGCTCCCTGTGGTTCTCGACTCCCTCGGCGATGAGCTGGAAGCCGCTGCGCTCGGCGAAGTGCTGCATCCCCGCCGCCAGCGCCTCGCGCGCTGGGTCCTGCTCCATCCCCTGGACCAGGCTCAAGTCAAGCTTGACGAAGCTCGGCCGCAGCTCCAGGATGTGACGGAGACTGGAGTAGCCCGCCCCGGCATCGTCCACGGCCAGGCGGACCCTGGGCCCGAGGCGGCCCACGGCGGTCCGGAGCTCGTCGTAATCGGCCACCTGGCTGTGTTCGGTGATCTCCACCACCACATCGTGCCGCCGCCGGTGCAGGAGGCGGCCCAGCTCCCCACCGGCGGACACCAGGACCTCCGGCGACAAGTTCACAGAGAGGAACTGGCCCGGTTGCAGCAGGGACCCGCCCTGCCGCAGCGCGAGACGCAGGGTGGCCAGCTCCAGCTCCCGCTGGATCCCGGCCCGGGCCGCCGCCCGGAAGGCGGCGTCCGGCGTGAGTTCCTCAGCGAAGCGAGTTAGAGCCTCGTAGCCCACCAGCTCCCCCTCGGCCAGGTCGACGATCGGCTGGAAGACGGGGTAGAAGTCGCCCGTATCGAGGGCCTGGCGCACCGCCACCCCCAGGCGGCCTCCACCCGCCTCCCGGTCCAGGAGCGGCGCCATCGGCCCTCCCAGAGCTGTAGCGAAGTCGGTGAGGGATGGCAGCAGCTCCAGGAGCCGTTCGCTGGCCGCCTCTGCCCCGCTTCCTCCCACTCCGGCCACCAGCAGACCCACGGCCTTGCCGCGGTGGCGGATGGGGGCGTAGGCGAAGGCCTCGATCCCCATCCGGGTGAATGTCAGCCAGTAGTCGCGCAGGCCCGGGTCTTCCGCCTGGCGGGCGGCGGCACTGGTGCCCTCAATCCACGGGCCGACCGCGGCCCGGGCGCTGAGGTCGCGAGAGCGCTGCTCCGGAAGTCGGCGACCGACCGGGGCGGGGTAATCCTCCGGCTGGGGCGGGTAGGAGGCGACCGGGACCGCTCCCTCAGCCCCTCCGATCGCGATCACGTGGGCTGCGGCCGTGCCGCGCAGCCGGACCAACTCCCGGCACACGTGCAGACCCGCGGCGGCGGGGTCCCCGCCGCCGCCCGTTCCCTGGACCATCTGCCGCAGCAGCTCTCGTTCCGCGGTCTCCACCACCAGCAGACGGTGCTCTGCCGAGTACATGTGGGAGGAGAGGACCCCGATGAGCAGGCCCACTCCGGCCGCTGTCTCCAGCCAGCCCATCCCGCCGCCCAGGGAGCCGGCGCCTCCCCCCACCAGGTCCACCAGAAGGCCGTCCACCGCCAGGATCCCGGCGACCAGCGTCCATCTCTCGGTGGGGCTGAGGGCGGACCAGCGCCCCACCACCAAGGTCAGGAGAACTCCCGTGGCGGCCAGGGAGAGCCAGCTGGAGTCCACCTCGGGGCCGATGTCCCCGACCCTGGTTATGAGCACGGCGCCCAGGAGCGCGGTCCCGCCCACGACGACGCCCATCGAGCCAGCCACCAGGGCATAGACCGGTGTGCTGCGACGCAGCCGCTGGGCGGCCCACTCCCAGGGCCGCCCGGGGGTTCCCAGGGAGAGCGCCAGCCCCACCGCCAGCGCCAGGTACCAGGCCAGGCGGGCGGAGATGAAGCCCGTCCCCAGCCGCACCCCCGGCGAGTACGCGGTGGCCCAGGCGACGGCCATCGCCGTCAGGACGAGGAAGGTCCCGCAGAGTCCCAGCTGCCGAGGCCCGGGCCGGCCCAGCAACTGCTCCTCGAAGAGGAGGAGGCTCACCAGTCCGCAGCCGGTGGCCAGCGCGGAGGCGTAGATCTGCTCACCGGTAGTGCCGCCGGGCAGCGCCAGGCGGTCGAGCGGGATGGACGCCAGGCCCGCCGCCCCCAGGAGAAGCGCGGCGCGGGCAGCCGAGTCGCCGCCAAGCCACCGGGACATCCACCGCCGGGGACCCGCGCGGGCCTCCGCGGCGCTCACCGGGCCCCCGGCTGCGCTCTGGACATGCCCCGACACTAGGCCACCGGGCCTGATTGGGCGGTCACAGGGCCGCAAAGGTGGCGTGACGCCCGGCGGCTACTGGAGCCCAACAGCCACCTTGAATCCCACCGAGCGCTCCAGAGCCTGCTCGGCAGCGGCCGCCGCCGCGGGCGCCTCCCCCGCGGCGCCCAGGCGAAGGGTGACCAGGTTGCCCCTCAGGGACACCAGCTCTCCCGGTCCACTCTCCAGGGCTGCGATCACCAGGGCCATAAGCCTTGCCGCATGGTCCGCCAGCCGTCGGTCGCGTCCGCAGGCCGCGCCAGCATCGCCCCAGGGGAGCCGGTCGGGGACCACCCCGGCGACCAGCCATTCGAAGGCGGCGGCGAAGAGTCGGAGGTCGGCCGCCCCGGGGGTGTCCCGCCCCACCGAGTCCAGGGAGGAGCCCCACAGTGGCTCATGGTGGTCGGCGCGCGGGCGGCGTCCGGCGAGAAAACGCAGGAGAGCGGGAGAGGCCCCCCCAGGGCGGAGGGGGTCGAACCACCCGACCGCCAGCGCCTCCCGAAGCTCGCGGTCACCGCTGTAGGCCGCCGCCAGGACAACGGAGGGTGGCGGGAGGAGCAGCTTCCAAAGGTGGGAGCCGCGCCGGGAGGCTGCCTCGGCCCGGTCGCGAGGCCGGGGCTCCTGGAGCTGAGTCAGGCCCGCCGGGTGCGGGAGGTTGAGCTCGAAGCCGCGAAGTGAGAGGCGCCCCATCAGAAGCAGCTCCCGCCGGTACGGCACCTCCCCGGGGGAGCCCATCCCCGTCGTTGCCCAGGCGCCCAGGCACCGCCGAACCTGGTCGAGCTTCCAAGCGCCCTCGTCGTCCACGGCCTTCCCCGCCTCCGCCCGCTCCTCGAAGGGCACCTCGATACCTACCATCGCCGCCAGCCGGCCCCGCTCGATGAAGGGCAGACCAAGGAGGGCCTCGCGCACCTCGCGGTGGGGCGGCAGGTCGCCGATGAGCAGCGCCGGTGCGGCCCCCAGCTCAACCTGAGCCGCGAACTTGGCCAGGCTGAGGTCCCAGCCCCCTCCCGGGATGGCTATGTGGAGGTCTCCGGGGCCGGCCCGCAGCAGCACTCCAGCCACCGGGCCAAAGGGCCACGACGGCGCTCGGCGCGACCGCTTGGGGGGTGCCGGCTTCCGCCTCAGGTCGTAGGCGGCGCGACGCTCGGGGGTGCCGACCAGAGCCCAGGCGGCCTGCAGCCTGGTGAAGAGCCGGGTGGCCCGCTCCTCCTCCAACCTGGTCGTCTCGTGCCGCTGGGCCTGGACATCGGGGTGGAGCTCCCTGGCCCGGGCGCGGTATTGCCGTCTCAGCTCGTTCCAGCTGTCGGTGGGCTTGGCGCCGAGCACCTCGTACGCGTCGAACTCGACCCGGGGACGTGGGGGCATCAGGGGCGCCCCCCTGTGAGCGGGGGCGAGCTCACAGGTGGAAGGGGTCCTGGAAGAAGGCGGGGAGGTGGGCGGAGAGGAAGTCGTTGAAGATGGTGAAGCGGTCGGCCATCACCAGGATTCCCATCAGCATGACCAACCCTCCCCCCGCCACCGCCACCGCCCGCTGGTGCCGCCCCAAAGCCCGCAGGAGCGGGGTCGCCCGGTCCATGAGCAGCGCCGCCAGCAGGAAGGGCAGGGCCAGCCCCACCACATAGGCCACCATGAGGGCCATCCCCCGAGCGGTCGTACCCTGCTCCAGGCCGGAGGTGAGCACCGCGCCCAGGACCGGGCCGATGCAGGGGGACCACCCCGCCCCCAGCCCCACCCCGAGGAGGATGCCACCTGCGAAACCGCCTCTCCCGTGCGGAAGCCAGCGGGCCTCGCGCCGGAGCCAGGGGAGCCGCAGCACGCCCATGAGCGTGAGGCCCAGGATCACCACTGCGAGGCCCAGGATCGGCGCCAGGACTCCCTTCCAGGGGGCCAGCAGCCGCTCCAGCGCATAGAAGAAGGCGAGGCAGAAGAGGCCCAGGCCGAGGGCGAACCCCAGCGCCCCGCGGAGCACCCGCCACCTGACCGCCCCCAGGTCGCCCCGTCCGCCGGCGGCCCGCGAGAGGAACGCCAGGTAGGCGGGGACCAGCGGCAGGACGCAGGGGGATAGGAACGACGCGGCCCCGGCGGCCACCGCCAGAGGGATGGTGACCGCACTGAGGCTCACAGTCCCGCTCCCAAGCCCTGGAACGAAGCCAAGAGGCCGCCCCGCCTACCTGAGCCGCTCCACCTCGGCGGCGGCGACGGCGGGGTCGAGCTTGCGGAAGAGGGGAAGGGGGGCGGCGATCGGTCTCCCCGCTGGGAGGCCAACCGGACCCCAGCGCGCGATGGAGGAGCTGAGGTCGGTGCGCAAGACGAGGTGCGGGTCCTCAGCGGGTCCGGCCTCCCGGAACTCAGGCAGCGGTGCCAGCTGCCCGGCCTCGCCCAGCATCTCGTGAAGGCGCTGGGATGTGAAGGGAAGGAAGGGGGCCATCATCACCCCCAGGTCGGCGACGCACTGCAGCGCCACGTGGACCACGCTGGCGGCTCGCTCCCGGTCCCGGGCCATCAGCCGCCAGGGCTCCTGCTCCCCCAGGTACTGGTTCACCTGGGCGGCGAGGGCCATCGCCTGCTGCAGGGCCGCCTTGAAGCGCGCCTCCTCGAGGAGCCCGGCCACCTGTACGAAGCCGCTGGTGACCGCCTGGCGCACGGAGAGGTCCGTCTCCTGGGGTGAGCCCATCTCCGGCACCTCACCGAAGTGGCGGGCTGCCAGCTGCAGCGTGCGCTGGACCAGGTTTCCCCAGGTGGCCACCAGCTCGTCGTTGTTGCGCCGCACGAACTCCTCCCAGGTGAAGTCGGTGTCCTGGGTCTCGGGCCCGGCGGCCGTGAGGTAGTAGCGGAGCGGGTCCGGGTCGTAGCGCTCGAGGAAGTCCCGCACCTCGATGACGACGCCCCGACTGCTGGAGAACTTGGCCCCCTCCATGGTGAGGAACTCGCTGCTGACCACGTTCTCAGGGAGCTGCAGAGGAGGGTGCCCCGGCCCGCCCCCCAAGGTGCCCCCGCTGCCGTACCCCATGAGCATGCTGGGCCAGATGACCGAATGGAAGACGATGTTGTCCTTGCCCATGAAGTAGTAGTGGCGGGATTCGGGATCCTGCCACCACCTCCGCCAGGCCTCCGGTTCGCCACTCAATTGGGCCCACTCCACGCTGGCGGAGAGGTACCCCACCACGGCGTCGAACCAGACGTAGATCCGCTTGTCCGAACGGTCGGAGAACTCTGGAAGTGGGATCGGCACCCCCCAGTCGATGTCCCGGGTGACCGCCCGCGGCCGGAGCTCGGCGAGGAGGTTGAGGGAGAAGGCGCGCACGTTGGGACGCCACCCGGCGCGGCTTTCGATCCACTCCCGGAGCGCTTCGGCGAAGGCGGGGAGGTCCAGGAAGAAGTGCTCGGAGTCCCGGAAGATGGGTGTTGACCCGTCTATCCGGGACCTGGGGTTGATGAGGTCGGTGGGATCCAGCATCCGGCCGCAGCTGTCGCACTGGTCTCCGCGGGCGGCCGGGTAGCCGCAATGGGGGCAGGTGCCCTCTATGTACCGGTCTGGCAGGGTGCGGCCGCTGCTCGGGGAGAAGGCCCCCAGCTGGGTGCGCCGGATCAGGTATCCCTTCTCAAACAGGGTGGAGAAGACGTCCTGGACGACCCTCTCGTGGTTGCGGGTGGTGGTCCGGGTGAAGAGGTCGTAGGAAAGGCCGAGGCGGCGCAGATCATCCGCGATCACCTGGCTGTAGCGATCGGCGACCTCCCGGGGGCTCACCCCCTCGCGGTCCGCCGCCACCAGGATCGGGGTCCCGTGTTCGTCGGTGCCGCTCACCATCAGGACCGCGCGACCGCGGAGCCTCTGGTAGCGGGCGAAGATGTCGGAGGGAACTCCGAAACCGGCCACGTGGCCGATGTGCCGGGGCCCGCTGGCGTAGGGCCAGGCCACTGCCACCAGGATGGGCGCGCTTGCACCAGGATCAGGGCTCAAAGCCCATCGATGGTATCGGCTGGGCGGGGCCCGGGTGGAACAATGCCGCCATGCCCTTCCCTCCTCGGGTGGCCCTGGTGATCGCGGACAGCTCCCGCACCGGAGGCCCCGAGCACGTCCTCCTGCAGGCGCTGGAGCTCAAGGAGGCTGGGTGGGGGCCGGTGGTCGTCTGCCCGGACGGGTCGCTGCGCCAGCGCTGCGCCGGCGGGGGAATCCCCAGTCTCGGTCCGGGGCGCGGAGGCTGGGACCTCCCATCCGGGCCACCCAGGCTACGCCAGCTGCTCCGCCGGCTCGGCCCGGACCTGGTGCACACCCATGGGCTCAGGGCCGGGGGCCTGGTCCGCAGGGCTCACCTTGGTGTTCCGCTCGTCCACACCCACCACCTCGACTCCTGGTTCGCCCGGGGATCGGTGCGACGGATGGCTCACGCCCGCGAGCTGAGAAGGCTGTCCCGGGCCGCTCGCCTGGAGATCGCGGTCTCGCAATCGGTGCGCCGGTTCCTGGTCGACGAGGTGGGTGTCGATGGCGCGCGGGTTCGGGTCATCCCCAACGGCGTCCGGCCGCTGCTGGGGGAGCCCCGCCAGGGTCCCGACGGGCGCCGGGTGGCGACGCTCTCCTCTCTCATACCCAGCAAGGGGGTCGACCTGGCCATCACCGCGCTGGCCACGCCGCTCGGGAGCCGGCTGCGTCTCACCGTGGGGGGATCCGGGCCGGAGCTGCCGGGGCTGCTGGACCTCGCCACCGAGCTCAAGGTGGCCGACCGGGTCGACTTCGTGGGCCCGGTGGAGGACCGTGCCGCCTTCTTCGCCAGCTGCGATGTCGCCTGGGTGCCCTCGCGCCAAGAGCCGTTCGGGCTGGTGGCCTGCGAGGCGATGACCTGCGGGGTGCCGGTGGTGGCCGCCAGGGTCGGCGGGCTCCCGGAGATCCTCGACCCGCCCCGGGCGGGGATCTGCGTCCCCCCGGCGAACCCGGCCGCTCTAGCCAGTGTGACCGCAGCCCTGCTCGACGACTACGAGCGGTACGCGCGCCTCTCCCGGGCCGGGTTCGAGCGGGCCTGTAACGAGTTCAGCGCCTCTCGGATGGGCGCTCGCACCAGGCAGGTGTATCGCGAGGTGCTTGGCTGATCACTTTTTGGACGCTTGGTAATAGGGGTTGGTGCCCTGGGCGTGGTCGGTGGTATCCACCACGTCCGTCAGCTCCGAGAACCGCTCGAGGATCGCGGTGCGAACCCCCTGGGAGAGGGTGACCTCGGCGAGGCCGCAGCCCTGGCAGCCCCCTCCCATCTGCACGTAGGCGATTCCGTCGGCGATGTCCAGAAGCCCGATGTAGCCCCCATGGGCCGCCACCGCGGGGTTGATCTCATCGTCCAGCAGGCGCTGGACCGCGCTCGCCAAGGGGTCGGAATCGGGGTTGTAGTCGGTCTCCAGGGCCAGCGCTCCACTCAGGGGATCGGCGTCCACCCGGGCACCGACCACGTGGCGCGATATGACCTTTGGAGCCACGAAGGTGATGTCGTCGGTGCCCGCCACCAGGACCTCGTCCGGGCGCGGGTCCCCCGCCTCGACCAGGGAGAAGGAGTACTGGAGGCGGTCACCCTGCAGGCCACCGGGGGAGATCGCCACCCAGGCCTCGGGGTGCCCCTGGCGCTCGCGGAACTGGCGGATGCGCGCGGCCGCCCTCTCGGTGAGATCCAGGCGGGGCGGGTCGGGGACAGAGGGCATGGCGATAGTCTGACGCCATGAGCGGGCGCGTGCTGCTGGTGATGCCCACCTCCACCTATCGCGCCTCGGCATTCCTCAGAGCCTCAGAGCGGCTGGGTCTGGATGTGACCCTGGCCACCGACGATCCGGCCGGTCCCCCGGTGGGCGCCCCAGCCATTCCCTGGGATCCCCTCATACAGGGGCGCGGGCCGCTCCCCCCGGCCCTGCGGAAGGTGGCGGCGGTGGTCGGGGTCGACGAGACCTCGGTGTTGCCGGCGGCGAAGATCGCCGCCCGGCTGGGGCTGCCCGGTAACCCCATCGAAGCCGCCATGGCGACGCGGGACAAGTCCCGGCTGCGGCGAGCTCTGCAGGGCACCGGGCTGCCCCAGCCCCGGTGGGCGGACTGGCCACCGGACTGCCCAGCTCCGGAACTCGGCTACCCCTGCGTGGTCAAGCCGACCTCGGGGGCGGCCAGCTTCGGGGTGATCCGAGCCGACGACCGCGAGGAGCTCCTTCTGGCCGGGGCCCGGGTGCGGCGTCTGCTGGGCGAAAGGGCAACGCTCTTGGTGGAGTCCTACCTGCCCGGTCCGGAGATCGCCGTGGAGGCTCTGATGCGGGATGGTGAACTCCTGCCGCTGGCGATCTTCGACAAGCCGGACCCGCTCGATGGGCCGTACTTCGCGGAGTCGGTCTACCAGCTGCCCAGCGGCTTGCCCTCCGCCGACCAGGAGGCCGTCGCGGAGGTGCTGGCCGCCGCCGCCTCCGCCATCAACCTGCGGGAGGGGCCCGTCCATGCGGAGTTCCGCCTGGGCTCCGGGACTCCCACCCTGATCGACCTCGCCTCGCGGTCCATCGGTGGCCGCTGCTCAGAGGTGCTGCGCTTCCGCTCCGGAGCCTCCCTGGAGGAGCTGATCCTGCGCCAGGCCCTGGGCATGCCGCTCCCCGATCTGCAGCTGGAGGCCGATCCGGCGGGGGTTCTCATGCTCAGCCCAGAGCGCGCCGGACGGCTTGTCTCGATCGAGGGACGCGAGGCCGTGCTGCGGATTCCCGGGATCGAGGCGGTGGATCTGACCGCCACGCCCGGCACGATTGTGGCTCCCGCCCCCGACGGGGACCGCTACCTCGGCTTCGTCTTCGCCCGGGCCGGGTCGCCGGCCGAGGTCCGGGCGGCGCTCAGGGCAGCCAGGGAGCTCCTGGTGGTCACCGTGGAGGGTTGACCGCCGGCATTGCCACCGGGCGCGGCCTCGCAGCCGTCCCTGACCGGACCGATGAGAGGTGCCCGACCCCTCGCCCGCCCCACCTGCCCTGCTCCGAAGTCGGTCCGAGGTGCTCGCGGCCCTCCGCGAGGGGGTGGAGCGGCTGACTGACTCCAAGGAGTGGGAGCGCTGGCTGAGGTTCCGAGCCCGCTTCCATCGCTACAGCTTCCACAACCAGCTTCTCATCCTGCGCCAGTTTCCCGAGGCGTCCCAGGTGGCCGGCTACCGGGCGTGGCAGGGACTGGGGCGGCAGGTCCGCCGGGGGGAGAGAGGGATGGCGATCATCGCCCCGGTGGCGCTGAAGCGCCCACAGGGGGCCGAAGCCGAGCGGCTCCGTGACCTGGAGCTGCCGCTCTTGACCTATCGGATCGCCAGGGTCTTCGACGTCTCCCAGACCGATGGCCCGGAGCTGCCGGCGCCGGTGGGGGAGATGCCCTCAGAGGCTCCTCCGGACACCCTCGAGCGGCTCCTCGCCCTGGTGCCGAGCCTGGGTTTCACCGTCGAGTTCACCGACCTCCGCTCTGGGCGCCGGGGTGACTGCTCCCACGCGCTGCGGCGGATCCGGGTGGACCGGCGCCTCAGCCCGGGCCCCAAGGTGAAGACCCTGGGTCACGAGCTGGCCCACGCCATCCTCCACGGCCCGGAGTTCACCGGGGGCAGGGAGCTGGCCGAGCTGGAGGCCGAGAGCGTCGCCTACGTTGTCTGCCAGCAGCTGGGGCTGGACAGCTCCGCCTACAGCTTCGGCTACGTGGCCAGCTGGGCGGGGTCCGGCCCCGTCGCCTCCCGGCAGATCTCGCGATCTGGGCAGCGGATTCTGCGGGCCGCCGCGGAGATCTCCCGGGATGGTGACGTGTCCTCGCCACCTGTTACCGCGTTCCTGGCCGCCGCCGGCTGATCTCCCACTCGACGTACCGGCGAGGCGGTGAGCAGTGCCCGGGTGGGTGCCTCGGCGCGCTCACAGGCGAGTATCTTTGGGCAAGGTGCCAACCACTGCCGCCATCGCTCATGGATCGGCCGCGCCGCCGGGCCCGGACCGTGCGGCCCTCCTACTTGAAGCCGGGGTGCTTCTGGCGTCCGACCTATCCCCCCGCAGGGTGTTGGAGCGGCTGGTGGAGCTGGCGGCGAGGGTCACCGGCGCCCGCTACGCGGCATTCGGCGTCCTCGGTGAGGAAGGTCGGCTGGTGGACTTCATCCCCCACGGTCTGACGCCCGAGGAGGTGCGGGCGATCGGGCCGCCTCCCCAGGGGCGGGGGATCCTCGGCCTCTTGGTGGAGCGTCCGGAGCCACTGCGCCTGGCGCGCATCTCCGAGCATCCCAGGGCCCACAGGTTCCCTCCGGGCCACCCTCCGATGAGCACCTTCCTCGGGGTTCCCGTCCGGGGGCGTGGGGCTCTCCTGGGGAACCTCTACCTGACCGAGAAGGAGGGAGGGGCGGAGTTCGACGCCGACGATGAGGCCGCCGTCGCGACCCTGGCGGCCCTGGCGGGCGCCATGGTGGTCAACGCCCGCGCCTACCGGGCCTTGGAGCAGCGGGAGACCTGGCTGAGGGCTCTTCAGCAGACCACCGACGCCATGCTTCAGGGGGCGTCGGTCCAGGGTTTGCTGCGGGCCATCGTGCGGGCCGCCCGCGAGCTCACCGACGCCGAGCTGGCCTGTGTGGTGCTCGCCGACCAGGACCACCCTGCCAGCCTTCGGGTGGCGGCAGTAGCCGGACCCCGGGGGCACCGGCTCGAGCACCTCCTGCTTCCCGAGAGGGGCACGGCCAGCCTCGCGGTGATCCGGGCCGGGCGGCCCCGCCTGGTGGCCGCCGGAAGTCGCCAGCTGGCTTGGATCGGAGATGCCGGGGTAACCGTCGGACCGGCTATGGTCCTCCCGCTCACCGTTGACCGCGAGGTGGCGGGCACCCTCCTGATCGCCGGGGGACCGGACCGCCCCCCGTTCCGCCATGCCGACCTCTCCCTGGTGGACAGCTTCGCCAGCCAGGCCGCCCTGGCCGTCGACCATGTCCGGCTCCAGGAAACCCTTCAGCACCTCGCGGTCCTGGAGGAGCGCCGCCGGATTGCCCGGGACCTGCACGATGAGCCGGTGCAGGCGCTGATCTACCTGGCACGACGGCTGGAGCGGGTGGCGGCGGATCCAGAGGTGGTCGGGGTGGCGGCCGCCCAGCTGGGGGAGGTGCGGGACCTGGCGGTGGGGGTGGCGGACGGGCTGCGCCAGCTGACGGAGGGTCTCCGCTCCGAGGTCCTGGAGGAGCGGGGCCTGCCGGCTGCCCTGGCAGAGCTGGGCCACCGCTTCCAGGAGCGCTCTGGATTGGAGGTCAGGACGGTGCTGGAGGAGGACGGACCCAGGTGGCCGCCGGAGGTGGAGAAGGGGTGGCTCCGCATCGCCCAGGAGGCACTCTCCAATGTGGAGCGGCACGCACGGGCCGGGCGGGTGGAGATAGGGCTCCGCCAGCGTGGGGACCGGCTCCTCCTCTGGATCCGGGACGACGGAGTTGGCTTCCCCGTCCGGGCCGGCCGCCCGCTCCGAGAGGGGTTGGGGCTCCTCGGGATGCGGGAGCGGGCCGCCCTGCTGGGGGGTGCGCTCAGGGTCTGCTCGGGGATGGGGCCCGCGGGAACCCTGATCCTGGCCCGGGTGCGCCGCGCTGGAACGCCGAGCTGAGCCGGGGCAATCACGCGCCGGTGGCCGGGTGGTACCGTCCGATGGGTCAGCCGAGCTCCCATCTATCTTGAGGGTCAAGAGCATGAGCACCCCGATCCGAGTCATCATCGCCGAGGACCACACCCTGGTAAGGGAAGGGACCCGGGAGATCCTGGAGCGGGAGCAGGACATCCAGGTCGTGGGCGAGGCCGCCCGGGGGGACGATGCTGTCCGACAGGCCCTGGAGCACAACCCCGACGTCCTGCTGATGGACATGCGGATGCCGGGGATGAACGGCATCGAGGCGACACGGGAGGTCTCTGCCCAGGCGCCCTCGGTCAAGGTGCTGATCCTGAGTGCCCACGAGGACGAGGACTACGTGCGCGAGGCGCTGGCCGTAGGCGCCTCCGGCTACCTGCTGAAGACCGCGCCCGGGCGCGAGCTGGTGGAGGGGATCCGGGCGGTGGCGTCGGGATCCACGATCCTCTCGCCGGAGCTCACCCGAAAACTCGCCCAGGCGCGGCTCGAGCCCGCCAGAGCCTCCGACCGGCTGAGCAGCCGCGAGTTCGCCGTCCTCCGGTTGATCGCCCAGGGCCGGGCCAACAAGGAGGTCGCGCTGGAGCTCGGCATCAGCCTGCGCACGGTGGAGGGTCACCTGCACAACATCTTCGAGAAGCTACGGGTGGGCTCGCGGACCGAGGCGGTGGTCCACGCCGTGAACCACGGACTGC
>JAJYXT010000026.1 GCA_021801645.1 bacterium | reverse complement strand
TGGCCGCAGTCGGGAGAGGCCGACGAGCCGCCAAAGTGCCACCTGGGGACTGGGGAACTGCCGCCGGCAGGCGGGATCCAGCCGGCCGTCCGGCCGGACCACCCGCGGTGAGACCGCGCCTCGGCGGCGGTCAGCGGCCAGCGCCCCGAGCATCTCCCGGAGCGCGCCCGGCTGCAGCTCCGCGTCCGGGTTGAGCAGCATGAGGAACTCCCCGTCAGTGCTCCTGGCCCCATGGTTCACCGCCGCGGCGAACCCCAGGTTCCGGGGCTCGGCCAGCAGCCGTACATCTGGGTGCGACCGGCGCACCAGCTCAGGGGTCCCGTCCGAGGAGGCGTTGTCGACCACCGTCAGGTGCGCCGGGGCAATGCCCTCCGCAAGGCAGGACGAGATGGCCCGGGAGACGTCGCGGCGGGAGTTGTAGGTGCAGATGACGACGCGTACCCCTCCCGGATCCATCTCGCTCACGGCTCAGCCAGACTGGTGCAGCACGGTCGCCACACTGGGGTCCGATCGGAGGTATTCAGCCAGCGCCTCCTCCCAGCGGCGCAGCGGGGCGAGCCCCAAGTCCGCCAGGCGCTCGCTCTCCAGGACCGAGAACCTGGGCCGCGGTGCCGGCGCCCCCCACTCGGCGGTGCTGACCGGGCTCACGGCGGCATCCACCCCGGCCTGGCTCAGGATCTCCTCGGCGAATCGGTGCCAGGTGGTCCGGCCGGTGCCGGACAGGTGCAGGAGACCGCAGGGGGGCAGCTCCAGCAGCCTGGTCAGTGCCCCGGCCAGGTCAAGGGTCCACGTGGGGCTGCCTACCTGGTCGGCCACCACACGCAACTGGTGGCCGCCGACTGCCCTCCTGACGATCGCCAGAGGGAAGTTCGGGCCGCTGTTGCCGTACAGCCAGGAGGTGCGCACCAGATAGAGGGGCCCCCCAGCCGCCAGGCAGGCCAGCTCTCCCCGGCGCTTGGTGCTGGCGTACACCCCGGAGGGACTCACGGGGTCCGACTCCAGCCACCCCCTGCCTCCCTCCGGAGGGTCTCCTCCGAACACGAAGTCGGTGCTCAGGTGGCAGAGCGGCACCCCCGATCCGGCACAGGCCTCTGCCACCATCGCTGCTCCCTGGGAGTTGCAGCGCTCCGCCAGCTCGGGCTCGGCCTCGGCGCGATCGACGTTGGTGTAGGCGGCGCAGTTGACCACGCGGTCGAAGGTGGAGCTGCGCAGAAGACGGGCCAGTGACCCCTCCTCGGCGATGTCCAGATCCGCCCGGGTGAGCGCCACCACCTCGTGGCCGGCGGCCCGGAGCTGGGGCACCAGGTCACGGCCGAGCTGGCCTCCGGCGCCGAGGACCAAGACCCGCACGGACGGCCTCAGGCGGTCGGACCGGCCGGCTCCAGGGGCCGGTAATTGCGGCGGTAGAAGTCCAGAAACTCCCCCGACTTGATCGGCTCCCACCAGTCTCGCCGCTGGCGGTACCAGGCCACGGTGCGCGCCATACCGGATGTGAAGTCGAAGTCAGGGGCCCAGCCCAGGCTGCGCGCCCGGGAGCTGTCCAGGGCATAGCGGCGATCGTGGCCGGGGCGGTCCTGCACGTGCTGGATCAGCTCCCGCGGAGCGCCCACCAGTTCCAGGACCGAGTCGGCCACCTGAAGCCCATTGAGCGGATCGGCACCCTGCCCCAGGTTGTAGGCCTGTCCCGCCTCTCCCCGGGCCAGCACGGTGGCGATGCCGCGGGCGTGGTCATCGACGTACAGGTAGTCGCGGACCGCCCCGCCGTCCCCGTACACCGGCAGGGGCAGGCCGTCCAGCGCCTGGGTGATGAACAGGGGGACGATCTTCTCCGGGTACTGGAAGGGGCCGTAGGTGTTGGAGCCGCGGGTGACCACCACCGGCAGCCCGTAGGTGGCGTGATAGGCGAGGCACTGCATCTCCGCACCCGCCTTGCTCGCTGAATAGGGGGAGCGGGGACGGAGGGGATCGGACTCCACGGAGAGCTGGGGTGCCTCCACGTCGCCGTACACCTCGTCGGTGGAGACCTGGAGGAAGCGGCGGTGGTGATGCCGCCGGGCCGCCTCGAGGAGGGAGTAAGTGCCGTACACGTCGGTGCGGATGAAGGCGTCTGGATCGAGGATGGAGCGGTCGACATGGCTCTCGGCGGCGAAGTTGACGATGCAGTCCACCTCCGCGCCCAGCCGGTCGGCGAGCTCACGGTCGCAGATGTCACCCTGGACAAAGCGGTACTGGGGGTTGTGCTCGACCTCCTCGAGGTTGCGCAGATTGCCGGCGTAGGTGAGCTTGTCCAGCACGGTGATCTGGGGAGCGGAATCAAGGGCCAGGAGGAGCCGGACGAAGGCCGAGCCGATGAAGCCTGCCCCCCCCGCAACCAGCAGCCGGGGCGGCAGGTCCCGGAGAAGTCCGAGCTGGTGGCTGGGCTCCTCCACCTCAGATGTTCTCCACCGACCAGTCGAAGCCGATCCGAGGGTCGTCATAGCGGATCCGGCCCTCGTCGGGGTCTTGGGGGTCGTAGGGCTCGGTGACGTAGTAGCAGAGCACCACGTCCCGCAGGGAGAGGACCTGGTAGCCGTGGGCCACCAGCGGCGGGATGGCGACCACCTTGGGGGCACGCTCGCCCGCGATCACGACCTGGATGCGGCCGCTGGTCGGGGAGTCGGGCCGGAGGTCCACCAGCACGATGCGGGCGTCCCCGGAGACTATGTCCCAGTAATCCCACTGCTTGCGGTGCCAGTGGAAGGCCTTGATCAACTCCGGAGGGTTGCCTCCCCGGGCGAAGGCCACCGAGCGCGACATCTGGCTGAATTCCTGGGGGGGGAGGAAGGGCCGCCCCCGGTCATCGGTGTCCCCCCGCTTCAGCTGCTCGGTGAAGAAGCCCCGCTGGTCGTGATGGAGGGTCAGGGACTTGATCATCACCTGGTCGATCTCCCCGAGCCTCTCCGCAGCCGGGGTCTGCGCCATTTTCTCGAGTACCGCCTCGAGCTCCGGTGTCAGCCGCTGCCAGGCCATCGCACCCTCCTCAGGCCAGGCTGACCCGGGAGTGGTCGCCCAGCATCATCTTGTGGGCTCGGGGCAGGGTGGATCCGCGCTCGATCACCACGTCCCGGCCGATCAGCGAGTCTTCGATCTTGCGCACCCCGCGGATCACCGTGTTCTCCAGGACGATGGCATGCTCGATCTCGCTCCCCTCCACCACCACGTGGTGGTAGAGCGCGGTGAAAGGTCCGACGAAGGAGTCCACCACCCTGGTGTGCGCTCCCACGATCACCGGCCCCCGGATGGTGCTGCCGATGATCTCCGCTCCCTCCTCGACGATCACCTTGCCCAGCAACCGGGAGTCCTCCGACACGGTGCCCAGCCGCCGCTCCTCCAGCAGGTCCAACACCACCCGGTTGCACTCCAAAAGATCGTCCATCTTGCCCGTGTCGATCCACCGGCCCGCGACCTCATGGGCTTCGACACGCAGCCCCCGGTCGATCTGCCATTGGATGGCGTCGGTGATCTCCATCTCCCCCCTCGCCGACGGCCTTATGGAGTCCACCGCCTCCATGATGCTCGGCTGGAAGCAGTACACCCCCACCAGGACCAGGTCGGAGCGCGGGTGCTGAGGCTTCTCCTCCAGGCGGACCACCCGCCCTTCCTCCAGCTCCGCCACCCCGAAGCGCTCGGGATCCGGCATGCGCTTCAAGAGGATCAGGGCGTCCGGCTGGTCGGCGGTGAAGCGGCGCACCACCTCCCCGATCCCTCCGGTGATGAAGTTGTCCCCGAGGTACATCACGAAGGGCTGGTCGGCCAGGAACCGCCGCGCCACCTGGACGGCGTGGGCCAACCCCAGCGGCTCCAGCTGGGGGATGTACTCCACCCTGGCCCCGAAGCGGCTGCCATCGCCGACCGCCTGGCGGATCTCGTCGCCGGTGTCGCCGACGACGATCCCGATCTCCTCTATCCCCGCCTCGACCAAGGCCTCCAGGCCATAGAAGAGAACCGGCTTGTTGGCGATGGGGACCAGCTGCTTGGCCCCGGTGTGGGTGATGGGCCGGAGCCTGGTCCCCTTGCCCCCGCTGAGAACGAGCCCTTTCACCGCGGCCAAGGTACCAGACGCCCGGAGGCCTCAGTAGGCATGGCGGTGGAAGAGAATCCGCCAGGGGGTGAGCAGCAGGATCTTCAGGTCGAAGGCCAGAGACCAGTTCTCGATGTAGTAGAGGTCGTAGAAGACCCTCTCCTCGATCCCGGATCCCTGGCGGAGGTCGTTGACCTGGGCCCACCCGGTGATTCCGGGGAGAGCCTCGAGGCGCTCTCGGTAGCGGGGCACCTCCTGCTCGAACTGGCGGGCGAAGAACGGCCGCTCCGGGCGGGGCCCCACAAGGCTCATCTCGCCCTTGAACACGTTCCAGAGCTGGGGCAGCTCATCCAGGCTGAACCGGCGCACCAGCCTGCCGACCGGGGTGCGGCGGTCGTCGTCCTCGCGGGTCATGATGGGGCCGGTCTCCCTCTCGGCATCCGGGACCATGGAGCGCAGCTTCCAGACCCTGAAGGTCCGCCCCCGGTGGCCCAGCCGCTCCTGCCCGTAGAAGGGTGAGCCCGGTGAGGTGAGCACGATCCCCAAGGCGCAAACCGCGACCACCGGCACCGCCGGCACCGCCAGGATCAGGGCTCCCACCACGTCGAAGGTGCGCTTCAGGACCACGTTGACCCCGACCAGCCGGTTGGGGCGAACTCCCAGCAGAGGGATCCCGGCCACCTCCTCGCTGCCGGCGGCGCTGGTCATGATCTCCAGGACGTCCGGGGCGACCTTCACCTCGGCGCCCCGCTCCAGGCAGGCCCGGGCCATCTCCAGCAGCTGCTCGTGCGGGCCTGCCCCGGCCAGCACCACCAGCTGGCAGCGCTCCCGCTCGACCACCCGGCCGAGACCGTCCTCCATGGATAGGCTGGTCAGATTCAGCTCGCGGGAGGGCTCGGGCTGTCCCGGCACCGCCACCTGCCCCACCAGCCGGTAGCCGTACTCGGGGAACATGCGCAGCCGGCGGATCAGGAGCTCGGCCGCCTCCCCACCGCCAACCAGCAGGACCCGGACCGACCCGTACCCCGACCGGAGCAGAGCGCTCTGCACCATCCGGACCACCGCCCGGTCGACCACGAAGAGGAGGAGGGCGGCGATTGAAGCGTCCGCCAGCACCAGCCGGGAGTAGGGGAAGCCCCGGTAGAGGCCCTCCAGGGCCAGGGCCAGGATCACGAAGAGGGCCACCGAGCCCGCCGACGAGAGGATCTCGTCCACGTAAGACTGGCCGCGGCGCAGGCGGTATCGACCGGTGGCCAGGAAGGTGACCAGCCAGAGACCCACCACCACCGGGACGGCCATGGCGTACGCCTGGAAGGAAGGGACCTGGCCCCCAGGGATGGGCACTCCCGAGATGTGGAAGCGGTACTGGTAGCCGATCAGCGCCCCCGCGGCGACGGCCAGGGCGTCCATGACCGGGCGGAGGAGGAGGAGGAGCGGCCAGAGCCGCGCCGTCCCCTGCTGAGCGGCGACGGCCTCACGCGGGCGGATCAAGGAGTCGGTGTCAGCCATCCGCTGGCTCCTCGACGGCGCTTCTCAGGCTCCGGCGGGCCATCCGCAACTCGTCTGGGGAGATCGCCCCGGTGACCCAGAGGCTGCCCACGTAGGCGGCGCCCCCCAGGGCCGCCACCCAGAAGACGTTCTGCGCGGAGAGCACCGCCATCACCCCCACCATCAGGGCTCCCGACACCAGCACCGGCAGGACCTCCCGCCCCCAGGGGAGCTGCTGCAGCTGGCGGCGCACCATCCAGTACCCGGCGACCAGCAGGAAGACCTCCGTGATCACGGTAGCCCAGCTGCAGGCAAGATAGCCGGTTGCGCGGGGAAACAGCGGGATCATGATCAGGTTCAGGCTGACGTTTACGGCGATGCTGAGGATCGAGAGGACCACGCTGTCGCGCTGCCGGTTCATCGCCCCCAGGCCGAAGACGAAGGTGTTGTTGACGAAGAGGAAGACCAGCGCCAGGGCCAGGATGCGGACGGCCGGGCCGGACTCCGGATAGACCCGCAGAAGCGCCATCAGCGGCCCCGCCCCGAAGGCCAGTGCCACCGCCGCCGGGACCGCGATGGCCGTGAGCAGCTTGATCGTCACCGTGTAGGCGCTGCGCAGGGCCGCCAACTGGCCCAGGTGGAGGACCGAGAGCGCCGGGAAGACCGCGTTCATGACCGTCTGGGGGATGAATGAGAGGCCCTCCAGGAACTTGTAGCCGGCCTGGTAGTAGCCGACCTCGGTGGGCCCCCGAAGGGCCTCCAGGATGACCACGTCGATCTTGAAGTAGACGGTGTTGAGGAGGAAGACCAACGCGAAGGGGAGACCCATGGTCAGAAGGCGCCGGGAGGCGGGGAAGTGGAAGCGGATGCGGGGTCGGAAGTAGCGCCGGCTGATGATGACGACCGCGTACACGCAGGTGAAGAGATAGGAGGCGGCATAGGCCAGCAGGTAGGCGGCGAGCCCCAATCGCAGGAGGGCCGCCAGCAGGGTGCCCGCCAGCAGGATCGCCCCCTCGGAAAGGGTCTCGAAGGCCTCGTAGCGCATGTCCCCGGTGGCGTAGAACGTGCTGCGCAGCACGTTGGCCACTGAGGTGAAGGCCAGGAGCCCGAAGGCCGGCAGAAGCAGGTAAAAGAGCGACGGCCCGCTGGTGAGGGCGAGCATGGCCGCCAGGGTCAGGAGGCTCCCCAGGAGGAGAGGGATCTTGGCCCCCAGAACCACCGAGAGGTAGGCCTCCAGGCGGGCCGGGCGGCGGCTCCCCTCGCGCAGATAGACGATCTGCAGGCCACCGTCCCCCACGATGCTGGCCAGGTTGCTCAGGACCACCACCACGCCGAACTCGCCATACCGGGTGGCCCCCAGCGTGTGCTGCTGGATCAGGAAGGCCCCGAACACCAGAAGGCGCGACCCCGTGCGGGCCGCGAAGAGCATCCCGGTGTTGCGGACGGTGCGCTGAGCGAGGCTCACGCCGCCCGGCTCAGGCGCGGGCTGGAGGTCGGCGCAGCCGAAGCTGCCGGGCGGCCGGGACCACTGCCACCACCAGAAGCGCGGCCAGGGCCCACCACTCCACCGCTAGGTCGTTCTTCCAGTACGGACTGTCCACCAGGCCATGGATCAGAATGGCCGCCCAGCCGAGGACCAGCGACGCCGCCCAGGGTTGGGCCATGGGACCCGCCCGGAGCACGGGCAGGAGGTAGCGCCCCACCTCGACAAAGAACCCCACGAGGAAGATCAGCCCCATGACCCCCAGCTCGACCCAGAAGTCCAGCTCCAGCTGATCGGGGTAGACGTGGGTCTGGTGGACGACGTCGTGCAGCTGGGCGCGATAGGGCCCGATCTCCTCCTGGTAGTTGGCCAGCCCGGAGCCCTGGAAGGGGTGGGCCAGGATCAGGTCGACCGTGGCATGCCAGAGGTGGACCCGGCTGACCATGGAGTTCGCCGGGTTGTTCGGGTTGAGCTCGTTCTCCACCCGGTGGCGGATGGGCGGCAGCAGGAGGGCCACCACCGCCAGCGCCGCCCAGGCCAGGACCAGCTGGCGGCGCCGCGGATGGATCGCCGCCGCCAGCAGGGAGATCGCCACCAGCGCCAGCCAGGACCCGCGGCTGAGGGTGAGGACATCGCCCGCTCCGAGCAGTGCCAGCATCGCCCAGTGGACCCGGGGGTGGCGCACCCCGCCGAAAAGGGCCAGCCCCAGGGCCAGCCCCACCAGGGGGTCGAGGAAGATCCCGCCGAAGTTGTTGTTCGTCCAGAGCCAGGTCGGCACCGGGGGGGCCACATTGAGGTTGAGGGTGTGCGCCTGCAGTGCCTTCCCGAGGGCCACGAACTGGGAGACCGCCACCACAGTGCCGCTGACGTACAGCCCGTAGGCGAGCCGCTCCCAGTCCCAGCTGGAGCGCAGCACATTTACGGCCACGAAGAAGTAGACAACCGGCTCCACGATGTACGCCTTGGCGATCCCCAGGGCATCCCTCTTGTCGGGGCTGACGGCGACCGCGATCACCGTGGCCACCAGGAGCACCGCGATCAGGACGGTGAACGGGGTGTCCAGATGGGGCATGCGGCGCTGGCGCCAGCTCTCGATGGCGAACGCCAGCACGGTGAGCGCCAGCACCACCTCCAGCCCGGTGAAGGGCAGCTTCCCCAGGAGGCTGCCCCGCAGCACGTAGGCGGGAAGGGCCGCGGCGGTTAGAAAGACGCCAGCACGACTCCACCGCATCGGCGGGATTATAGGTCCCGGCCCCCACCCCACCTCAGCTGGAGAGGGGCGCGGGGGCGTCAGCCGGCCGGCAGCATCCCCAGCCGCTGGCGCACCGTGGCCATGGTCGCCGCCGCGCTCGCCCGCGCCCGAGCGGCGCCATCGGCGAGCAGCCGGTCGAGGGAGCCGGGATCCTTGAGGAGGTCGTGGCAGCGGCGCTGGATCGGCTCCAGCGCCTCGATCACCACCTCAGCCACCACCTCCTTCAGCCGTCCGTAGCCCTTGCCCTGGAAGGCGGCAGCCAGCTCGCGGTCGCCAGCCCCGGTGAGGCTGCGATAGATCTCCAGCAGGTTCTGGACCCCGGGCGACGGACGTTCCAGGTCGACGGCGGTGCCACTGTCGGTGGTGGCCCGGCGGAACTTGGCCCGCACCCGGTCCGGGGGGTCGAGGAGGCCGATCCGGCCGGCCTCGGAGTCTGCACTCTTGCTCATCTTGCTGGAGGGGTCATCGAGGGCCATCACCCGGGCGCCCACCTGGCCGATCTTGGCCTTGGGGATCACGAAGGTATCGCCCAGGATGCGGTTGACCCGGAGCGCCAGGTTGCGGGTCAGCTCCAGGTGCTGACGC
>JAJYXT010000068.1 GCA_021801645.1 bacterium | reverse complement strand
GGCCCGAGAATCTCAATCGTGCGCTGCGCGTCCAGAGCAGGATGGACCGCCGGTGGCTAGGCTCGGCGGACCGTGATGTCACCGGCCGTGGTCCTGGCCACGAGGCGAACTGTGCCCTCTTCCGCCGTGGGTGGTCCGCCGCTGTCCAGCTCATTGAGCAGCTTGCCGGCCCCGGTCTTGAGGTCCAACCAAGCGGCCACCCCAGGGCGGACGCCCACGTCGACGCGGCCCCATGAAGTGCTCACCGCGACGGTGCCGCTGGCCACCTCCCCGAGAAGGACGTCGCCGCAGGCGCTCCGCGCGGACACCGAGGCGGCCGCCCTCTCGACGGAGATCCGCCCGTTGGCGGCTCGCACATCGATGTCCCCGCTCACCTCGCCCAGCCAGGTGCCACCGTTGGAGTTGCGGATTATGGCCGGCCCCAGCACGTTGCCGACGCGCACAGCCCCGGTCCCGGTCTTGGCGTCGACTCGGCCCTGGGAACCTTTCGCGGTTATGTCGCCGATGCCGGTCCGCGCGAGCAGGGCACCGACATCCTCGACCAGGATGTCGCCAGCGCCAGTCTTGAGGTCGCACTCGCCGAGGGCACCCGCGCAGCGAATGGCGCCGAAACCGACTTCTGCACGCAATGAGGACCCGGAGGGGAGGGAGACCTCCAGGTCAATGGACTCGCGGCCTGGGCCGGCCAGTGTGTACCAGAGGCGCCTCCGGGGTGCTCGGATCGACAACGTCCCACCGGCGCAATCCACTACGGTCGCCTTGGCGGCGGCGACGTCCGCGGACCTGGCCGGGTCGCTCGGACGCACCTCCACCCTGGTGTCCGCGCGGTCACTCGCGATGACCCGGACGTCGCCGACCCCGATCTCGATGCTCACCGCGAGTGGCCCGGGGGTGTCAGAGGTAGCCATGGCTTCTTGTCCTTCTTTCAGTTGGCTAAGCGATCTGACGCCTGTACAGACGCATGGCGGCCATGAAGGAGACGACCAGGATGCCGGCGCACCAGGCCAGGGCGACCCAGATGTCCGACCCCACCGGCTGCTGGGTAAAGAGGTCGCGGATCGTGTTGACGATGGATGTCACCGGCTGGTTCTCGGCGAAGACACGCACCGGACCGGGCATGGTCCGGGTGGGCACGAACGCCGAGCTTATGAACGGCAGGAAGACGATCGGATAAGCAAAGCCACCAACGCCGTCAGCTGACTTGGCCAACAGTCCGGCGATGACCGCGATCCAGGTCAGCGCCAACGTCAACAGGAGCAGGATGCCGACTACCTCCAGCCATGGCAGCACACCAGCGCCGGAGCGGAATCCCATGAGGAAGGCAACTACCACCACGATTGCCACGGAGACCAGATTGCTCACCAGGGATGTCAGCACGTGCGCCCAAAGGGCCGATGACCGGGCGATCGGCATCGAGTGCAGCCGCTGGAACATGCCGTTCTGCCGGTCCAAGAACAGTCGGAACCCCACGTACGAGATCCCCGAGGCGATGGTGATGACCATGATCCCCGGGAGCAGGTAGCCCACGTACGACTTCGCCCCCACGTGGATGGCACCTCCGAACACGTAGACGAACATGAGCAGGAAGGCAATCGGCATGAGTGCGGTCGTGATGATCGTGTCCGGGCTGCGCGCGATGTGGCGCAGGGAGCGCCCGGTGAGGGCAGTGGTATCGGCGAGAAATCCTCCTGGCTTCACGGCTGTCCAACCTCCAGTGGGTTCAGTCCCGGTCCGTCCCGGCAGGCTCGCTGCGCAGCGGGTCGCCGATGGTGGCGAGAAACACCTCCTCGAGCGTCGGCTGCCTCTCGACGTACTCGATCTTGGCGGGCGGAAGCCGCCTCTTGAGCTCGGCCAGCGTGCCCTCCACGACGATTCGACCGCCGTGGAGGATCCCGATCCGATCGGCCAGCTGCTCTGCCTCTTCGAGATACTGAGTGGTCAGGAGCACCGTCGTGCCCTGCCGGGAGAGGTCCTTGACCGTCTGCCACACCTCATGGCGCCCCTGAGGGTCCAGGCCGGTGGTGGGCTCGTCGAGCAGGACGATCGGCGGATCGCCGATCAGGCTCATGGCGATGTCCAGCCGCCGACGCATACCGCCCGAGTACGTCGCCACCCGGCGGGCGGCCGCGTCCGCTAGTGAGAAGCGCGCCAGCAGTGCATCGGCGACCCGGCCCGGGCCCGCTAGGTGCCGCAATCGGGCTATGAGCTCCAGGTTCTCCCGCCCGGTGAGGATCTCGTCGATCGCGGAGAACTGCCCGGTCAAGCTGATGGACTCCCGGACCCGGCTCCCCTGCTGGACCACATCGAAGCCGTTGACGCTGGCAAGGCCCGCGTCTGCCCGGAGGAGTGTGGAGAGGATGTTGACGACGGTTGTCTTGCCAGCCCCGTTGGAGCCGAGCAGGGCGAAGACGGTGCCCTGGGCCACGTCGAAGTCGACACCCCGGAGCACTTTGACTTCCTTGTAGGCCTTCTCTAGGCCCCGGACCTGAATCGCCAGCCCAGCGTCCCGCTCGCGAAGCGGGCTGAAATCACTCACGGAGTGGACCCTCCTCGTTCCCGAGAACAGGCCCGGGCGTCCTCGGCCACGGCGTTGGCCCCAACCGAACCCGGCGCCCCCGGTGCTGCCGCGGGGCCAGCTCCGGCACCATCCGTGGGCCGACTCGCGGAGGCAACTGCTGGGCATGCATTGGGGCCTCGCCGTTCCCCAAGAGCGAATGGCGTCGTCATGGTCTCCTACTTCCCTACCGGACCCAGCCGGTGAACTTACGGGTGCCCAGGGGCGTGCGCGGTTCGAAGCGTCGGCCAGGTTCGAGCCGTTCGATCGCGCGGGCCGCGGCCCGCACCAGCCAGGCGTTGACGGATAGGCCCTCCCGGCGAGCGGCGCCCTCCACCCGTGCCTTGAGCTGTTCAGGCAGCCGGACGTTGATCCGCGCCAGCTCGCCCTCCTCCGCTCCGCCCCCCCCCGCCTCCAACACCACAGGCTCAGCCGACCAGCTGGCCGCTCCCCAGTCGTCTCCGGCCCCCGACTGCTGGCTACCCCGGTCCTCCACTGGCGGCGGGGTCACGACGAACTCAGGGTCCTGACCTCGAAGTCGCAGCTCCACCGACCCTGGGGCGAGCTCACAGGTGATCTCCTCGACTGCGGCCGACAGGGCGTCCTGGAGGGCGAGACGCATCGCGGCCTCGAGAGGCGCGAGGAGGCGCTCCGCCACCGCCCGAGACTCCTCGCCACCCGGCTCAGCTGCCTGCAGAAGCTGGCGCTGGAGGCCCTCCACGTATGGCCGAAGGTTCATGACGCCAATATGGCATCATTTTTGGCACCTGTCAAGCCACAACGGTGCCAAACATGGTGGTACTGTGCCGGGCTCCTGGCCGGTGTGGTGTCCGGCCACCAAGGGGCACAGCCCCTAGCGTCCTCGGACCGGTGGCGGGCCGAGCCCTGAACCCCCTCTTCGAGATCGGGAACGCCAGTCAGATCATGGCCCGCCGGAACTCCCGCACCGCCAACCCGGATGCCACGATCGCCAGGCCGGCGACTACCAGAAAGCCCCGGGCCACCGCCACGCTGGTGACGTTGCCGTCGAAGAGAGCTCGCTCAGCGCCCACCGCATACAGCAGGGGGTTGAGGTCGGCCAGCCGCTGCAGCCACGCTGGGGCAAGGCGGATGGGCAGGAGTATCCCGGAGAGAAGCAGCAGCGGCAGGGTGGCGGCGAACACGAGGGCCCCGAAGGTGTCCTCACTTCGGATCCTCAGAGCGCCGGCATAGGAGACGGCGCCCACGAGCAACGCCAACAGCGCTACCAGGGCAAAGGCCAGCAGGAGTCCCGGCAGCTTCGCCACCAGCCCGAGGGGCAGGGCAAGGGCCACGATGATCACCGCCTGCACCAGGAGGGTGGCGGCATCGCGGAGGATCCGGCCCAGGAGGAGCCCGACCCGACTCACGGGGGTGACCCACATCCTCTCCAAGACGCCGGTACGCAACTCGGAGATCAGCGACCAGCCGCCACTCGAGATGCTGAAGAGGGCGATCTGGATCATGAGGCCGGGCACGAACCACTGGTACGTGCCCGTGCCAGCCACTCGGGAGAGGCCGGATACGGACGTCAGCAGCGGCGCGAACAGCAGGAGGTAGAGGATCGGCTGAACCAGGCTCACGCCAACAAGGAGGGGGCTCGTGACACTCCGCCGGAAGTAGCGGGCGAATACGATCTGGACGTCCCGCAGGGCCCGCATTCAGGCGGCCACATCCCGCAGCGACCGGCCCGTGTAGTGAAGGAAGACGTCGTCGAGGGTAGGCCTGGAGATACTGAGTGTGATCAGTTCCAGCCCCGCAGTACGGAGCTCTCCCAGCAGATGGGGGGCCGCTTCCTCACCCCGATCGACGTAAAGACGGATGGTGTCTCCATCCAAGGCTGACTCCCGCACGAATGGCAGGTCGGCCAGGGTGCGAAGCGCAAGCTGAGGATTCTCGCGCACCCGCACGATCACGCCGTCGCCGCTCACGTTCCGCTTCAACTCGTCGGGCGTGCCCTGGGCTGCCGTGTGGCCCCGATCGATGATGGCAAGTCGGTCGCAGAGGGCGTCCGCCTCGTCAAGGTAATGGGTGGTGAGGAAGACGGTAGTGCCCTGGTCGCGGAGCTTCCGTACCTCCTTCCACAGGTGGGCGCGGCTCTGCGGATCAAGTCCCGTCGTGGGCTCGTCGAGGAAGAGCAGGGACGGCTGGTGGACTAGGCCCAGGGCAACATCGAGTCGGCGGCGTTGCCCACCGGAGTAGGTCTCGGTGCGACGTGAAGCACAGTGCGTCAAGTCGAACGCAACGAGCAGCTCCTCTGCCCGGCGCTCTGCCCGCGCCCGGGACAGCCCATAGAGGAGACCCTGGAACACCAGCTCCTCCCGCCCTGAGATAGAGTGATCACTACCGCACTTCTGGCCCACGTAGCCGATGCGTCGGCGCACGGTCCCGGGCTCGCGGCGCAGGTCCGCTCCGGCGACCTCCGCCTCCCCTCCCGTGGGCGGCAGGAGCGTGGCTAACATCCGCATCACGGTGGTCTTGCCGGCCCCGTTCGGTCCGAGGAGTCCGAAGATCGCTCCGCCGTCGACCACCAGGTCCAGGCCGGAGACGGCCTCCACCTCACCGCCCCGCCCCCGGTAGGCCCTCCTAAGGCCACGCGCGTGAATCGCGGGTCGGGGATGCGCTAAGGTGGGCATGCATCGATCGTACTACATAGTGCAGTGACTACACAATGATATGACCACATCATCCCGACGACGCGGTGGCCCGGGTTCCCCTGAGGTCGTGCTCGACCGCTTCTACGAAGTCGACGGCTATCAACCGGCTACGGACGCGGTGGCAGCCCTGGACCGGCTCTGGGCGGTCAGCCTCCGGCTGGGCGAGCTCATGCAGCGAGGCCTCGCTATGCGCGGCATCACGCTGGCTCGCGCTGCTGTGATCTCACTTCTGGCCCGGGGTGGCCCCTCCACCCAGCGGGCGCTGAGCCTCGTGCTCCGGGTCACCCCTCGCAACATCACTGGCCTCGTGGACGCCCTGGAGGGCGAGGGTCTGGTAAGCCGCGGTCCCCATCCGTCCGACAGAAGGGCCACCATTGTGAGCCTCACCGAGGCGGGGGCCGCACTCGCCGCCACTCTCAAGCGGGAGCAGGACGCCTTCGCCGAGCGGCTGTTCGCGCAGACTGACCCCGAGACGCTCCGGACCTTCATGAGCACGGTCGACAACGTCCTGTTGCAAGTTGAGCAGAGGCTGAACTCGGATCGCTGAAGTCCGCCCGTCACGACGGACCTGTAGGCCCGCATGGGTCGCCCCAGGCCGACGTGGGACGCGGGTTGGTCTCGGGCCAGCAACGCATCGCCGATCGTTAGGGGAACGGCGCGCGGAGGTTGTCCGCCGGGGATGGGCCCCGTAGGCGAGCCGCGGCGGGTCGGGAGCTTCGTGGACGGCCGCTCAACACTTGGCCGGAAACAGCCGTGCGCCGAACAGAGGCAGGCGGCCGCCGGCGCCCGTTCGCCCCAGCTCCCGGCGGGGTGGTGCCGCGGCCCGTGGTGGGCAGATGGAGAGCGCGTACGTCCGGACCGACGGCGGAGCGGCCTGGGTGTTTGGCGACCAGGTGTTACGGAACTGATGCGAAGGTGTGATCGAGAGCTCGTTGTGCCGTGCCAAGCTCCGGGTCTGATGGGTACTGGAAACCGCTCACCCGTTACGGCGAGCTCTCAAACCCAGGGCCTCGCGGACCTGGCCCAATCCTGGTCGTTCCTCGCCACCCAACTCGCCCCGGAGGTACCAGAGCTCCCGGCGGTCATTCAGCAGGAGGTGGGCACCCTGTCCTCGGCCCAAATCACCGAGGACCTGCTCAAGCAGAAGGCTTTCGCCATCGCCCAGAGGGTGCAAGAGGCGGGTCTGCCAGATCAGGCGGGCCGCCTCCTCCACCGCATGGGTCGGCCCATGTATGAGCTCCTGCTGCTTCTGGCCACCGAGGAGGAGCTCAGGGCCGCCGGGATGATCGCCGGACCAGCCCCCGGCTCTCAGAACCGGGGGCGACCCCAAGTGGGGGCGAATGAGCCACCGCCGCCCCCGGTGACCAACGGGACCGCGGCACGCAACCGAGAGGGTGCCCTCGTCGCCGGTGTGGCCGTGCGCACCACCCCGAATCCGGGCGCCCGGATCTCCCCGGCGCCGGAGACGGTCTCTCGTGGAGGGAGCCCGGCTGCCCCCAGCCCGGCTGCCAACGGAGGATCCGCCAGTGGGGAGACGCTCGCGACCGTGGCACCACCCGGCAGTTCCTCGGCGGAGACGGGCACGGCCACGGCCGATGGCACCACCGCCAGCCGCGGATGGACCGAGCGTATCTCCCCCCGGGCGGCGCTGGAGCGTGAGCGCCAGAGGCAGGAGCGCGAGGAGATGCTCCGGGAGCGGGAGCGCCGGCTGCAGGAGGAGCAGCGGCACACCGAGCTAAGGCTCGCGGAGATGCCTCAGCTAGTGTCGGAGATCGTCCCCCAGGCATTGAGACAGGCGCGGACAGTGGCGGAGAGAGGACTGGCCCGCAAGGCGGTGCGGTCAGCCGCCAAGCTGCCCGCCCAAGCGGATGTCGGTTCTGCGGGCAGCCGCATCTCCGAGCTGCTGGGGGCCAGGAAGTGGGTGGACGCCTCCGCGCTGGCCGTCCACCTGGCTGAGTTGCTTCCCGGGGAGGCGGCGTCGGAGGTCGCCTGCCGAACCGGAGAGGCCTGCCGCCAGGCCGGCGAGGTCGACCTGGCGCTCCTTTGCTTCACCAACGCCATCCTCTCCGCCCCGCCCTGCGAGCCCGCCTGCCGGCAGATGGCCGACCTCTGCCTGGAGTGGACCAGGCCGCGCCAGGCGCCGAGCAGGAGCCTGCTGTACGCTCCGGCCCGGATCGACATCGAGGAAGAGACGCGGGACCCCCGCCTGGCTCTGGTATGGCTGGAGTTCTTAGCCCGGGTGCTCAGGGTGCGGGGTGCCGACGCTGAGGCCATTGCCACCTACCAGCAGCTGCTGCAGTTGTCTCCCGGCCGGGACGACGTGCGGGCGATGCTGGAGGCCGCGGGGCGCAGCGGAGTCCTGCCCGCCTGATCTAGAGGCGCGGCTCCTTAGGCACGCCGCCATCCCCGCCGGCGCGCCCTCTGGCACAATGGCGCCCAGCGGACGGCAGCGGCGGGGAGGCGGCTGCCGCTCGGCCGCTGGCCAAGTAGGAGCAGTGATGTCGCTGGTGGCGATCCTGGCCGAGGAGCGCTTTCGACCGAGGTTGGAGGAGCTGGCCCGCGAAGTGGGTTTCCGCCTGCTGGACGGAGAGGACCCCCGCGGCGCGCTATCGGAGGCCGCAACCCCGGATGCGGTCGCCGTGGTCACCGAAGAGCATCACCCCCGCTGGCTCGGTCAACTGGACAGCGAAGCGGTTCGGTATTGGTTGGTGGCGGTGGGGTCGCCGGAGGGGCCTCTACTTCAGCCGCCCTCCCGGCGGCCCCACCGCCATCTCCTGGGGCTGGATCGCTCGTCCTCCGCCTACCTGCGTCAGCTGCTGGATGACTGGCTGGACCGTGATCTGGTCCGGGTCGACTGCTTCAACTTCGCCTTCCGGGACGGGCTCCCCCAGGAGGCCGACTGGGTGCTGGACACACGCTTCCTGGACAGCCCCTACTGGGTGCCCAGGATGCGCACGCGTCGGGGGGACGACCCCGAAGTGCGGCGCTACGTGATGGCCCAAAAGGGTGCCGAAGCGCTGGTGTCGGGGTTCGTGGACGCCCTGGGGGTCCTGCTCCCTCTCTATCGGGAGCAGCGTCGGACGGTGGTCCGGGTGGCGGTGGGTTGCACCGGCGGGCAGCACCGCTCACTCTCAGTCGCCCACGAGATCGTGGAGCGGATCACCAACTCCCAGATCGCCACCGCCCGGCTCCTGCGCCGGCGGCCGCACCACCTCCCGCAATACCCGGACTGATCCGCCGGCGGCGCTCAGAGCGCGGCGGCGGCCCAGGGTTGGGAGTGCCGGGCGGAAGCCGGTAGCGCCGAGCGGAGGAGCTCCTCATAGGCGGAGCGAACCTCAGGGTGGCGCAGCAACAGCAGGTGGGCGTACTCGTGGGTGACCGGCCGGGGCTGGCGTGCCAGCCGCAGGTTAACCTCTTCGGGGAGGCGGTCGGCCTTGCGGCCGTTGCAGCGCCGGCAGGCCACCACCTGGTTCTCCCAGGAGGTCGAGGCTCCTCCTCGGGACACGGGGACCACGTGATCGATGGTCAGCTCCTGAGCCTGGCCCCGCTGACCGCAGTACTGGCAGGTGTAGTCGTCCCGCAGCAGGATGTTGCGGCGGTTGGGATGGAGCATGCGCCGGGGTATGGAGATGTTCCGCAGCAGTCGGACCACGATCACCCCCTCGCCGAGGCGACGCTGGTTCAGCTCCGACTCCACCTG
>JAJYXT010000069.1 GCA_021801645.1 bacterium | reverse complement strand
GCGGCAGCGGATAACGGCGGAAGGGAAGATCCGGGGCAGGTAGAGAAGTTCCTCGCTGACTTGGAAAATGGAGGTTGACACCGGCCCATCGGCTCCAAGCAGGAGGCCCTCGGCTGGCGAACCGCAGAGCTACTCGACCCCGCCAGTCAGGCAACAGTTCCCTGCCGTCTCGCCGGTTGGGCGCCTTCGCGGTTCACCGTTGCAGTTCTGCCATTTTCCCCCCGGACTTCCTCACCAACCCTCTCACCGCCGGGATGGTCACCGAATGAGCAGCCCCCACTCCCTCCCCACAGATTCCACGACACGAGGGCACCTGACTCATCCAGGGATGTCCCGGGCCGCGGCCGACGGACGGCTTGCGGAGTCGGCGCCGAAGCAGTCCCGGCCGCAGCCGCGCGCCGGGGGAGGCGGCTCACCAGGAGACATAATGGCCCGGTGCAAGGAGATCGCCCGGAGGGCCAGGCGCTGGATATCGCGGCGCGGGACGAGCGGCTCCGCAAGAGCCACCAGCTCACCGCCATCTCGGTGCATGCCCTCGCCTGGTTGCTGGCCGCCTTCTACGCCACCGACTATCTCCCGCCGCTCTCTATCCGCCTTTCGGTGGGCCTCTCGTCCCCGGCGAGGACGCAGTACCTGGTCGGCTACCTGACCCTGGGGGCGGTCGCCCTGGGGCTGGGGACAGGACTCGGATGGATGTACGCGAGGCTCATCCGCCGCAGCCGGTATCCCTGGCGCTGGGTGGTGTTCCCCACCCTGGTGGCGACCCTCCTGGTCCCCCCTCAGGGGGCCGACCTGCTCCTCACCAAGGTGGTGGTGGCGGCCATGGCCGCGACTGGGATCCTGCTCGGATACGGCTGGCAGCGCAGTCGGCGCCCGGGGCAGGTGTTAGCTGGGAGGGAGCCCCGGCCGGGCTCAGCTGGAGGCGGCTGAGAGTGACTTGGGGTAGGTGACCCCGTACTTCTCCACGTAGGCGTCCAGCGCCTGCAGGAGCTGCTGCTGGAAGGCCAGCCGCTCCACCAGCTCGCTCTGGGAGCCTTGGTACTGGTCACCGTGCAGCCGGCGCTCGATCCAGGGGGGCACCGCGGCCACGAGATGAGTCACCCCGCCGGTGAGGACCACGGTCTCCGGCCTGGCGTCCTCCACCCGGAGCCCGACCCGGAGCAGCAGGCCGGTCCGGGCGGCCAGGGCCCAGACCCGCTCCCAGTGGCCGGGGATGTGGTGCAACCGGTCCGGGCGGGTGTAGCGAATGGCGGGGTCGTTGATGATGCTGGTGTTGGTGTCGCTCCAGCGCACCAGTCGCTCCAGCACCGGCTCGTTGAGGTCCTGAGAGACCGCTCGAACCAAAGAGGCGCAGCGGTCGTCCAGGTCCGGGGGCAGAAGGTCCTGCCCCTGCTGGCGGGCCAGCACCAGCACCTCCATGATCCCGGCGTGGCGCATGCAGTAGGCGCGGCCCTCGACCACCTTGAGGTGCTCCTTGCAGGCCACCCAGGCGCAGTCCACCGCCCGGCGGTCGCGGTACAGACAGCGATAGGCCTCTGAGTTGGTGCAGCCGGTGTGGTCACAGCCACCGCCCTCAGGCTCGCCGTACACGACCGGCTCCGCAGCTGGGGTCTCGGGCTCAGTCTTCCTGGCCATCTTTGCGCTCTCCCGCTGGACGCGTGTCCCGGCGGAGCCGGGAACTGGCAGGCAACATAGCAGAGGGAGCGGACCCGTACAACCGTCGATACCCGGTCGCCAGAGATTGCGACGGGACCGTCAGGCCAGCTCCCGGTAGGCGGGCAGGGTGAGGAACTCCACGAACTCGTCCGAGGTGGCCACCTCGTGGAAGAGCCGGAAGGCGGTTTCGTACTCCTCACCCAGCCCGCCCATCACCTGGGCCTCCACCTCCTCGAGCTGCCCTAGGGTGATGCGGCCGTGGCGCAGCCACTGCCAGATCTGCGAGCGGGAGATCTCGGCGGTGGCGCAGTCCTCCATCAGGTTGTCCAGGGCGACGGCCCCGCTTCCCTGAAGCCAGGCGCCCAGGTAGCGGATCCCCACCGAGCAGTTGGTGCGGAGCCCCTGGAGGGTGACCTGGCCGCCGTCCACCGCCACGTCCAGCAGCTGATCTCTGCCGACCAGGACGTCCTCCCGGAGGCGGTCCAGCTGGTTGGCCCGCCCGCCCAGGCGGCGGGCGAAGGCGGAGGTGGCGACCTCCACCAGGTCGGGGTGGGCGACCCAGGTGCCGTCGAAGCCCTGCCCCGCCTCCCGCTCCTTGTCCTCGGCCACCCCCTGGAGCGCCCTCTCTGTGGCCGCCTGGTCGCGCCGGCTGGGAACCAGGGCCGCCATCCCCCCTATGGCGTGGGTGCCCCGGGAGTGGCAGACCCGGACCAGGAGCTCAGCGTAGGCCCTCATGAAGGGCACCGCCATGGTGACCTGGGCCCGGTCGGGGAGCACAAAGCGGGGGTCGTCCCGGAACTTGCGGATGACGGAGAAGAGGTAGTCCCAGCGCCCGGCGTTCAGCCCCACGGCCCGCCCGCGGAGCTCGTAGAGGATCTCCTCCATCTCGAAGGCGGCGAGGATGTTCTCGATCAGCACCGTCACCCGGATGGCCCCTCGGGGCAGCTCCAGAAGCTCCTCCGCCAGGCTGGCCGCCTCCTCCCAGAGCCGGGCCTCCAGGTGCCCCTCCAGCTTGGGCAGGTAGAGGTAGGGGCCGGTCCCCCTGGCCAGCAGCTCCCTGGCGTTGTGGAAGACGAAGAGGCCGAAGTCGAAGAGGCTGGCCGAGGCCACCTCCGTGTCGATGAGCAGGTGCTTCTCCGGCAGGTGCCAGCCACGCGGCCGGACCATGAGGGTGGCGGTCTTCCCATCGAGGCGGTAGGTGCGGCCGTCCACGTCGAGGCTGAGCTCCCGGCGCACCGCCCGGCGCAGGTTGGCCTGGCCCTCGATGCAGTTGGACCAGGTGGGGGAGTTGGCGTCCTCGAAGTCCGCCATGTAGGTCCTCGCCCCCGAGTTGAGGGCGTTGATCATCATCTTGGCGTCCACCGGCCCGGTGATCTCCACCCACCGGTCCTGGAGGTCGTGGGGCGCCGGTGCTACCCGCCAGCTCCGGTCGTCGCGCACCGCGGCGGTCTGGCGCAGGAAGTCCGGCAGCTGGCCGGAGCTGAGCTCCAGCTGGCGTCGGCGGCGGGCCGCCAGGATCCCCTCCCGCCCGGGACGCAGCCGGCGCTCCAGGGTGGCCACGAACTGAAGCGCCTCCTCGGTCAGGACCTCCTCCTGCGCTTGGCCGCAGTCCTGGAGGACCTGGACCGTGGGGCTGGAAGGGGTCACGGCAGGGGTGCCGACTCGAACTGGGCCTCCTCGGTGGAGCCGCGCAGCGCCAGGGTCTCGCTGTCCCCTCCGGTCACCGTCTCCAGCACCTGGTCGAAGTAGCCGGCGCCGACCTCGGCCTGGTGGCGGGTGGAGGTGTACCCCTGGAGCTCTAGTTCGAACTCCCTCTGCTGGAGGTGGACGTAGGCCGTCATCCCCTCGCGGGCGTAACCCTTGGCCAGCTCGAACATGGCGGCGTTGGCGACGTGGAAGCCGGCCAGGGTCACGAACTGGAAGCGGTATCCCAGCTCCCCCAGCCGGCGCTGGAAGGCGGCCACCTCCTTGTCACTGAGTTGGAGCTTCCAGTTGAAGGAGGGGGAGCAGTTGTAGGCCAGGATCTTGCCCGGGAACCGGGCGTGGATGGCCTGGGCAAAGGCCTCCGCCTGGCGGATGTCCGGGGTCGAGGTCTCGAACCAGAGGGCGTCGGCGTAGGGGGCGTAGGCCAGGGAGCGGGCGATCACCGGCTCCAGCCCGGGCCGCACCCGGTAGTACCCCTCGGAGGTGCGCTCCCCGGTGAGGAACTGGGCATCCTGCGGGTCGGCGTCCGATGTGAGCAGGGTGGCGCTGAGGGCGTCGGTGCGGGCCACCAGCACGGTCGGAACCCCGGCCACGTCCGCCGCCAGCCGGGCCGCCACCAGGGTGCGAACGAACTGGGAGGTGGGCACGAGCACCTTGCCGCCCAGATGGCCGCACTTCTTCTCCGAGGCCAGCTGGTCCTCGTAGTGGACCCCGGCCACCCCCGCCTCGATCATCTGCTTCATCAGCTCGAAGGCGTGCAGCGGCCCCCCGAACCCGGCCTCGGCGTCGGCCACGATCGGCACCACCCACTCACGGTCGTGCTGACCCTCGGCCCAGGCGATCTGGTCGGCCCGCATCATGGCCCGGTTGAGCCGGGAGGCGAGGGCGGGTGCCGAGGTCGAGGGGTAGAGGCTCTGATCGGGGTAGGTTTCCATGGAGAGGTTGGCATCCGCCGCCACCTGCCACCCGGAGAGGTAGATGGCGGTGAGACCGGCCCGCACCATCTGCACCGCCTGCTGACCGGTGAGGGCACCCAGTGCGGGCACGTACTCCTCCCGATTCAGCATCTCCCAGAGCCGCTCCGCCCCTCTGCGAGCCAGGGTGTGCTCGACCATGAACGAGCCTCTGAGCCGAAGGACGTCAGCGGCAGAGTAGGGGCGGGTCACAGAGCGCCAGCGGTCTTCGGACCAGCTGCGCTCCAGCTCCTCCTGCGCGGTGGAATTGCGGGTGGGTTGCAGAGACATCGGCACTCCTCCGTGGCGGGGGGGTGTGAGCCTGAGACGGCCACCGCTGGAGGCGCGCCCCGCCCCGGGGGCGCGAGCGCGCGTCCAGGCGGGGGCACCTCAGGCGACCATCGCCGAAGCCTAATCGTCCCTCTTGCCGGTGTCAACCGGCCGGCGCGCGAGCGGCAGAGGCGCGGCCTCGAGCGGCGGCTGTGGAACGCGTCCCCCGGCTAGATGGACCGGACCAAGCGACCTGACCGAGGTGAGCTCCCGCGTGCTCCCCGGGTCACTCCCCGACTCGCCAGCCGCGCCTGGCGCCGGCGGGCGCTCAGTTCACTCTGGGGAGCGGCGCAGCCCGTCGAAGAGGAGGCCGACCAGCCGGTTGGCCGCCTCCTGATTGCCCTCGTCCGTGGACATGCAGATGCCGGAGACGGCACGAAGCAGGTCGGCGCCGTCCACGTCGGCCCGCACCGAGCCCGCGGCAATCCCGGCCCTCAGTATCTTGGTGGCCGCCTCCGTCACCAGCCCCTTGGTCTCCCCGGAAAACCTGGGGTTGTCCACCAAGATCGGCCGGAGCACCGCCAGCATCCCCCGCTTGGTGGCCACATGCCCGACGAAGAGCTGCATCCACTGCTTCAGCGCCTGCTCCGGGGGCAGGGTGGCCAGCAGCTCGTCCGCGCTCTGTACCAGCACCTCCACCTCATGGCGGAATACGGCCTCGACCAGCGCCTCGCGCGTGGGGAAGTGCCGGTAGAGGGTGCCGATGCCGACCCCGGCCCGCCGCGCTACATCCTCCAGGGGAACCTCCGCGCCCCGTTCGGCGAAGGCGGTGGAGGCGGCCTCGAGCAGGACATGGCGGTTCCGGGCTGCATCCGCCCGCATGGCCCTTCCCCCCGATGGCCCGAGATCGGGGGCTGCCACTCCAGAGGCCGCCGCGGCCGCTTCGCGTCTCACCAGCCGAACCTCGATGAACTACCGCTTGCTAAACGGAGGTGTCCTCCGTATAATACCGGAGGAAGCTTCCGCTTAGCCATCCTACCACTCGGAGGTCCTCATGTCGGTAACCGCGCCCATCTCTCCTCCCACCCCACGTGCGGCCGCGACCCGGGCCCGCCTGGGCCTGGCGATCATCCTCACCGTCCAGCTGATGGTGGTGCTCGACGCCACCATCGTCAACATCGCCCTGCCCGGCATGGCCCGGGACCTTCACCTCTCCCCGGCGAGCCTGTCCTGGGTCATCACCGCCTACACCCTCACCTTCGGGGGGTTCCTGCTCCTGGGTGCCAGAGCCGGTGACCTGCTCGGCCGCAAGCGGGTGTTCATGGCCGGCATCGGGCTTTTCAGCGTCTCCTCGCTCCTTGGCGGCCTGGCGCCCAACGCCGACCTCGTGATCGCTGCGCGAGCGCTCCAGGGCCTGGGCGGGGCGCTGGCGGCACCGTCGGCTCTCGCCTTCCTCATGGTGATGTTCCCCGAGGGTCGGGAGCGGCTGCGGGCCCTCGGCTACTACGCGGCGGTCTCCGTCGGCGGCGGGGCGGTTGGACTGGTGCTGGGCGGCCTCCTGACCCAGTTCGGCTCCTGGCGGTGGGTGCTCTTCGTCAACGTGCCGGTGGGGGTGGCGGTGGTGGTGCTGGCGCGCATCTTCCTCAGCGAGACGCCTCGGCGCTCCGGCCACTTCGACCTCCTGGGGGCCCTCACCGCCACGATCGGGGCCACCTCGTTGACCTACGGCTTCGTGCGAGCGGCCAGCAACGGCTGGGGCGACCCCCTGACCATCTCCGCGCTGGCGCTCGGGGCGGCTCTGCTCACCCTCTACGTGGCCCTGGAAAGGCGGGCCTCGGAACCGATCACGCCGCTCAGCCTCTTCTCCGACCGCGGTCGCAACGCCTCGTATGGGGCGCGCCTGCTGCTCGCCGGGGCGATGCTGGGCATGCTCTTCTTCCTCACCCAATTTGCCCAGCTGGTGCTCCGCTACGGCCCCCTGGAGACGGGGCTCGCCTTCCTGCCCTTCAGCGTCTCCCTGTTCGCGACCTCCCAGTTGAGCGCCCGGCGGCTCACCCCGCGGTACGGCGGCAGGGTGGTCATGGTGGTCGGGCTCTCCCTCTCCACCTTGGCCATGCTGCTCCTGAGCCGGCTGACCGGCACCAGCGGTTACCTGGAGATGCTGGTGCCGGTGATGCTCTTCGGCGGCGGTAATGGGCTCGCCTTCGTTCCCCTGACCAGCGCATCCCTGGCCGGGGTCCGCCAGGAGGACGCCGGTGCCGCCTCCGGCCTCATCAATGTCACCCAGCAGCTCGGTGGGGCGCTCGGCCTGGCGGTTCTGGTGTCGATCTTCGGAGCGGCGGGAGCCGTGGTGGAGGGGCGATCAGCGGCCGCCGCCAGGGCGGCCTTCGCCACCGGTGCGGACCACGTGTTCGCCGCCGCGGCCCTGCTCATGGGCGCCACGGTCCTGATCTCACTGCTGGGTATACGGGGCCGGCCGGCCGGCGCGCTGGCAACTCAGCCAGCGCGCGAGCTGCCCGAATGGGTGCGCGAGCTCGACCTCGGCGAGCCGGAGGCGGAGGTCATCGAGGTCTGATCCACCTCTCGCCCTAACTCACCGGCCCACCGATCCCCGGGTCCGGGGCGCTGGCGCCCCGGACCCCCAGGGCAGTCGATGTTCGAGTGCCTCCACCTCAAGTCAGCCACTCGCGTAGTTCGAGCGGAGACACCCGCCTCCCAAGCGGGCCAGCCCGCGCTGGGGGCCCGGACGCTCAGCCGGTGAGGGGGCGGCCGCAGTAGGCGCAGAAGGCCGCGCCCTCGGCGTTGCGCCGCCCGCAGCCGGGGCAGCGGCGGGGATCCGGGGCAGGCGCCGGAGGCGGGGCCGGGGGCTCCGGGCCCACGGGGGCCCAGCTGCGCCAGATCCCCCAGTGCACCAACCCCCCGGCGGCTATCACCACCGCCAGGAGGAGCGCCAGCCAGGCGAAGGCCCCCCCGAATGGCTGGAAGGAGGGCTCCGAGACCAGAGACCCGAAGCGCGGGATGAGGTCCAAGATGGTGAAGAGCAGCAGCCCTGCTGCCAGAGCGGTGGAGATGAGGCTGCGGTAGGCGAGGGAGATGGGGAGCGCCAGCCGCCCCACCCGCAGCCCCTCGAAGGCCGCCACCGCCACCGCCATGGCCGCCGCGGCGTACCCGGACCCCCCGAGCCCGTTCTGGGCGAACCCGCACTCCAGCGGCAGGGCAGGGCCCCGGAAAAACGGCGGACTATAGGATGAGCAGGTCCCCTGCCAGGGGAGGAACAGGTCCACGAAGAAGAGGGCGGCCAGCAGGAGCAGAGGCGCCCCGTCCAGCGCCAAGCGCTGCCAGCGCCGGTCCGCACTCACCATGACAGCTCCTCCCGGGAGTGGACGGGCTGACCATAGCAAACCGGGGGCCGAAAGGGCGGCTCAGTGGCGGAAGTGGCGCCTCCCGGTGGTCACCAGGGCCATCCCCAAGCGGTCGGCGGTGGCGATCACCTCCAGGTCGCGCTTGGAGCCACCCGGGTGGACAGCCGCGGTGACGCCCGCCGCCCCGGCGACCTCCAGGTTGTCGGCCATGGGGAAGAAGGCGTCCGAGGCGAGGCAGCTGCCCCGGGCCCGGTCGCCGGCCCGCGCCACCGCCAGCTCCACCGCCTCCACCCGGGACATCTGGCCGGCGCCGATCCCCACCGCCATCCCTCCCTGGCAGAGCACGATGGCGTTGGACTTGACCTGGGCCACGACGCGCCAGGCCAGCTCCAGCTGCTCCCACTCCTCCGGGCTCGGCTCCCTGTGCGAGACCACCTCCATCCGGGGCTCCCCCACGGGGCCCGTGTCCGGGTCCTGGACCAGCACCCCACCGGAGATCGAGCGCAGCTCCAGGGCCGGGCTGGGCGGTGGGGCCTCCAGCACCCTCAGCCTCTCCTTGCGGGCCAGCCGCTGCAGTGCCCCCTCGGTCACCTCGGGGGCCAGCACCAGCTCCAGGAAGTGGGAGGCGATGAGCTCGGCAGCGCGCTCGTCAAGGGGGCGGTTGAGGGCCACCACCCCCCCATAGGCGGAGCGGGGATCGCAGTCGTAGGCTCGCTGGAAGGCCGAAGCCCCGTCCTCACCCAGGGCCGCCCCGCAGGGGTTGGTGTGCTTCACCACCACCGCCGCCGGCCCCCTGAGGCTCATCACCAGCCGGTGGGCTGAGTCGGCATCCAGCCAGTTGGTGTAGGAGAGCTCGGGGCCCTGGAGCCGGCGGGACTGGGCGACGCCAGAGGCGCCGGGCGCCGCGTACAGGGCGCCCCGCTGGTGCGGATTCTCCCCGTAGCGGAGCTCCTGGCTCCGCGCGAGGGGGATGGTCCACCAGTCCGGCCAGGAGGTCTCCCCGGTCTGCCGGCCGAGGTGGGCGGCGATCTGGGCGTCGTAGGCGGCGGTGAGGGAGAAGGCGTCCAGCGCCAGCCGCAGCAGCAGCTCGTCGGAGAGCCCACCTGAATCCAACTCCTCCAGCACCAGGCGGTACTGGGACGGGGCGGAGACCGCAGCCACCCAGCGCCAGTTCTTGGCGGCGGCGCGCAGGAGGGTGGGGCC
>JAJYXT010000096.1 GCA_021801645.1 bacterium | reverse complement strand
AGAGCTCCCTTCCGGACTCCGGCCTCGAGGTGGCCGAGGCGGTGGCGATGCACCTTGAGGCCGCACTCGAGGCCACGGCTTCGGGCGACGATGCCGCTTCGCTGCGGGCGTCGGCGGCCGAGGCGTTTGCGCGGGCGGGGGCCCGGGCCCGAGCCGTGGGTGCTCCCGCGGCCTCCCAGCGCTCCTACACGAGGGCGCGGCGGCTGGCCCCCGAGAGCCCAGATGCGATCGCCTGGCAGATCCAGGCCGCGGACGCCGCCGCCGACGCTGGAGACTATGAGGCCGCACTCGAAGAGGCGGCCAGCCCGGTGCCTGTGCTCGACCCCACCTCCCCCGAGAGCACGAGCCTGGCCATCCTTAGGAGCCGCGCCCTAACCCGCCAGGGCCGCATTGACGAGGCGGTCGTGGAGCTCCGGAGAGCGCTGGAGGCGAGAGAGGGTCTCGGCCCGGACGAACAGTCCGCGCGTCTGCACGGTGAATTCGCCTCGCTTCTCTTCAGGGCCGGCCAGCTGGAGTCTGCCGCTGCCGAGGCCGAGCTGGCCCTCGCCCAGGGCCAGGCCTACCAGGTTCCGCATGCCGTGGCCCGGGGAGCCGAGGCAAAGGGCTGGGGGTTCGCGGTACAGGGTCGGGTCGAGGAGGCACTGCTGCACCTGGAGTGGTGCGCCCGGCTGATCACCGCCGACGGCACACTGCGCGAACAGGCCCGGGTGACCATGAACGTGGGCGACCTTGAGGCACAGTACGACCGCCCCGGCGCCGTGGGGCACTTCGAGGCGGCCACCCACCTCTGCCGGCGGGCCGGCGCCCGTGACCTCCTTCCCACCGCCGTTTCCAACCTGGCTTGGGTCTGGAGCCTGACCGGGAGATGGCAGGAGGCGGAGCAGGTCACCTCGGAGCAGTTGGCGGACGTGCTCCCGGTGCTGGACCGCGCCATCCTTCTTGTCAGCGTGGCGTTCGTACCACTGTGGCGTGGCGACGTCGAGACAGCGGCTGAGAAGCTCTCGGCGGCCACGCCGCTCCCGCCTGGGATCGACACCCAGCTGAAAGCGGCGGTGGACGCGCTCGACTGCGGCATCAAGCTGGCCCGGGGCAAGCCCGGGGACGCGCTGGCGGTCGTGGAGCCGGTGCTCACCTCCCACATCAACTCCCTCGGGATCAGCCATCAGGTGGTGCGCCAGCTCTGGACGGACGCGGTGGAGGCGGCCCTGCGGTGCGGCTCCCACGAGCTGGCGGGGCGCTGGCTGGCGGAGATGGCGGCCCGTCCGCCGGGGCTGATTCCACCTTACCTGACCTGTCAGCTGGCCCGGCTACGTGGCCTCAGCGCGGCGGAACGGGGGGAATTCCCCGAGGCCGATTCCCATCTGGCCCGTTCGGTCGAGGGGTTCGAGAAACTAGGGTTCCCCTACTGGCGGGCCCGGACCCAGCTTGACAGGGCCCGGGTGCTGGCCGCCCTGGGAGACGATCGCGCGGCTTCCGTATCGGCGGCGGCAGCGGCCACTTTCGAGACGCTGGGGGCCCGGATCTGGCAGAAGGAGGCGCTCCTCGTGGCCGGAGGTACGGGCCTGGTGACTGCTCCCGGCCCCCAGTCTGTCGGCTGATCTCGCAGGGACGGCCTGACCGGCGCGGGTTGGCCCGGGCGTCCGAGCCGCGGTGCCCGAAGGAGGGTGGGGAACTGCGCCCTCGCCGTGAGCCGCGCCCCCCAGGTCCTGGCGAAGACGGGACGGTTGGAGGCAACTGGCCCGACTCCGGGTGGAGAGAACGTCTCCAGTCGGAAGCCAGATGCCTCGCTCCCAGCGGGCCTGCTTGCGCCCATCCTACCCAGGTCCCATAATCGCGCCGCAGTGCCCCGGGGGCGCCCGACCGGAAGCGAGGGGGACCAGAGAGTGCCGGATTCCGAAACGACAGAACTCGCGTTCGAACCCCCGGGCCCGGGATCCTGGGGGCGGGATCCCGTGCACTTTCCCCGTCCCGCGACACGCTACTGGGCCGAGACCCATCCCTCCTCAATGCGGTCGGGAACGCAGTCCTTCACCAGCTACTACGGGATGCTCTTCGACGGCATGGAGGCGGCGTACGTTAACGGATACGCCTACAACCGTACCCGGCCGCTGGACGAGGCGGAGGTCCCCCGGCGCTTCCAGCGGGCCGAGGAGGTTTTCCAGAGCCGGGTCTGGCGTGAGCAGCTGCGCGAGTGGGACGAGGTCCGCAAGCCCGCCTCCATCGCCACCTCTCGGGAGCTGCAGGCGGTCGACCCCGACTCCCTCCCGGATTCGGAACTTGTCACGTACCTCACCCGCTGCCGCGACCACCATGCGGCCATGATGGCCCAGCACATGAGCTTCACCGGCGCGGCGATGCTGCCCACCGGGGACTTCCTGGTGCACGCCGCGGAGTGGACCGGGCTGCCCACAGCCCAACTTCTGGGACTGCTCCGAGGCTCGGCAGAGGTCTCCGCCGGCGGATCCGCCGAGTTGGAGCGGCTGACCTCCACCCTCGCTGGTGACCCCCAGGCGCTGGAGCTGCTCCGGTCCGCCGACGATCCCGCACGGGTGCTGGTGGCGTTGCGCAGCCTCCCTGACCCGGCGGGGTCGGCGGTCTCGGGCTACCTCGACCTGGTCGGATACCGGCTGCTGGACGGCTTCGACATCTGTGAGCCGTTCGCCCTGGAATTGCCCGACGCCCTGCTGCGGTCGATCCGCTTGGCCGTGGACGCGGGGCCCCGCAAGGACACGGACCTGGAGCAGAAGGTCAGCGCGGCCCGTGCCAGGGTCCCTGAGGAGCATCGGGCCGAGTTCGACGAACTCCTGGGGGAGGCCCGGCTAACCTACCGGCTGCGCGATGAGCGCGGAATCTACAGCGACATCTGGGCCTCGGGGCTGGTGCGCCGGGCGGTCCTGGCGGCCGGCCGCCGACTTGCTGCCCGGGGGCGGGTTCACGACCCCGTCGACCTAATCGACGCCGGCTTCGAGGAGATGTGCTCCCTGCTCACCGGATCGAGCCTCCCCTCAGCGGACGAACTGAGGCGGCGCCGCGAGTACCGCACCTCGCATGGCACCAACGACGCGCCCCCCTTCCTGGGCGATCCGCCGTCTGCCCCTCCGGACCCCTCCCACCTTCCCCCGGCGATGGCCCGTCTCATGCGGGCCACCGGTTTCGCCATGGGAGAGATCTTCGGAGGCTCGACGGCGGCCCACGAGGAGTTCCTCCTCCGGGGGCTGGCGGCGAGCCAGGGAGTGTACGAGGGACCTGCCCGATGCATCGCCGGCCCCAGCGAGTTCAACCGGATAGTCCAAGGAGATGTTCTGGTCACTGAATCGACCTCCGAGGCCTTCAACATCCTCCTGCCGCTGTTGGGTGCGATCGTCACCGACCACGGAGGGCTGCTGTCCCACTCGGCGATCGTGGCGCGCGAGTACGGCATCCCGGGGGTGGTGGGGACCCGGGAGGCCACCCGGCGCATCGCCGACGGCACCAGGGTGCGGGTGGATGGGGACCGCGGCGAGGTGACCGTGCTGGCGTGAACGAGGTCCTGCCACTCAGCGAGGCTCACGACACCTCCCTCTTCGGCTCCAAGGCAGTGGGCCTTGGCGAGGCCACCAGAGCCGGCCTCAGCGTGCCCCCGGGGATCGCTCTTTCGGGGACGCTCGTGGAGGCCGTGGCGAGCGGGGAGGAGGTCGCCGTGGCCCGCTTGGTCCAGCTGGCGGAGAACCTCTCCCTTCCGCTCGCGGTGCGCTCCTCCGCCGTGGACGAGGACGGGGCCGAGGCCAGCTTCGCCGGCCAGCACCTCACCCTCCTCAACGTTCCCTCCCCTGCCGAGCTGCCCTCGGCGGTCCGAGACATCTGGTGGTCGGCCAACTCGGATTCCGCCATAACCTACCGGCAGCGGGTCGGCCTGTTCACCAGGCCCAGCGTGGGCGTCGTGGTGCAGTCGTTGCTGAACCCGGACGTGGCCGGGGTGATGTTCACCCAGAATCCGGTGACGGGGGCGGATGAGCGGGTCATCGAGGGCAGCTGGGGGCTCGGGGAGGCCGTGGTCAACGGGACCGTGATCCCGGACCACTTCCGCATGGACCGTGCGGGCCGGGTGCTGGAGCGCATTCCCGGGCTGAAGCGGGTGGCGATACGTGCCCTTCCGAACGGGGGCACCGTCGAGGAGCCGGTCCCGGCGGAGGACGTCGAACGGTTCTGCCTCGACGACCTCCAGCTGGAGAAGCTGAGCCAGCTGGCGCTGCGGTGTGAGCAGGTGTACGGGCCGGCCCGCGACATCGAGTGGGCAATAGCCGATGGGACCGTGTACCTGCTGCAGTGCCGGGCGGTCACCCGGACCGGGCGCTAGGCTCAGGGCCATGGTCGGCGCTCCCATCGAGCTCCTGCAGCGGGTTCCTCTCTTCCAAGGGCTGGATCGCGGTGAGTTGGAACAGGTGGCCCGACTATTCAAGGAGCGTCATTTTTCCCAGGGCGAAACAGTGGTCATGGAGGGGTCGGGCGGCGCCGCCTTCTTTGTCATCGCCTCTGGCGAGGCCATGGTGGCAGTGGGTGCCGCTGAGCGCCCGGCCCTTAAGGCCGGTGACTACTTCGGTGAGATCGCCCTCATAGACCAGGGCAGCCGTTCGGCGACGGTGACCGCCGCCAGCGACCTGCTCTGCTACGGGCTCACCTTCTGGGAGTTCCGTCCGCTAGTGGAGGGGAGCGGGGTCATAGCCTGGAAGTTGCTCGAGTCCCTGGCGAAGAAGTTGCGCTCGGCCCAGGCGGACTAGGCTCTTCCACCAGGCCACCCGAGCCCGGCCCGGACGGCCCGGATCCCGAGCCTTCGGAGCGAGCAGTTCGGGGCACCAACACCACCCTGGCCGACAGCCGATGAGCGCCGAAACTTGAACCAGACCACAGGAGGAAAGGGCGCTATGAAGCTTCTGCTCACTTCCGCAGGAATCAGGAATCCGAGCATCCACCAGGCGCTGGTCGATCTTCTGGGGAAACCGATCGCCGAGGCCAGCGCTCTCTGCATCCCCACCGCCGGCTATGGCCAGCCGGAGGGCGGCTCCCAGTCTGCCTGGCGCTTCATAAGTGGAACGCAGCCGAACCGCCCCATGACAGGATTGGGATGGAGATCCCTGGGCGTGCTTGAACTCACCTGCCTCCCGAGCATCGATGAGGGCAGATGGATGCCTCTGGTGCGGGAGTCGGACGTGCTGCTGGTGAACGGAGGGGATGCCGCCTACCTCTGCTACTGGATGCGGCGCTCGGGGCTGGCAGACGCGCTGCCGTCTCTTGGCGCCGTTTGGGTGGGCCTGAGCGCCGGCAGCATGGTGATGACCCCCAGCATCGGGGAGGACTTCGTCAGCTGGCACCCGCCCACGGGTGGCGACAGAACCCTGGGGCTGGTCGACTTCTCGATCTTCCCCCACCTGGACAACGAGATGTTGCCCGGCAACTGTATGGCCGAGGCCGAGAAGTGGGCCTCCAAGATGCCGCAGCCGTCCTACCTCATCGACGATGAGACGGCGATAAAGGTCATGGACGGCACCGTCGAAGTCGTCTCCGAGGGACACTGGAAGCTGTTCACACCGTGACGGCGAGGGAGCTCGCGGCAAGTCGGCCTGCAGCTGCGCACGTCGACCGAGCCGCAGGTGGCCCGGCCTGGTGAGCGGAGGGGCCCGAAAGACTGCCAGCACGCGGGGCTGGTCCGCGAACGTCGCAGCCGGGTACGGCGCTTGGACAGCTCACCGGTGCCGACTGGGCCCCCCGAGGCAGCTCGCGGGTGATGTGGGCCCCGCCGCCTCCCCGATCTGCGTCGCAGCTGCAGCGGGCGGCGATCGGGTGCCCAGCCCGGCGCTCGGCCTCCCCTATCCGCCGGGGAAGATCAGGACCGGCTTCACCGTGTCGCCGCTCAGCGAATCCTCGATCGCGTCGTTGACCCGTTCGAAGGGATAGGGACGCACCAGGCGCTCGAACGGGAAGCGCCCGGCTTGGTGCAGCTGCAGCAGACGCTGGAGTCCCAGGGTTCCCGAGGAGTCCCCCTGGATGATCCCCCGGACGGACTTGCCGCCCACCATGAGTGATCCGAGGGGAACACCCGGCTCGCCGCCCCCACCGGCGATTCCCAGCTGGCCGAGCACGGCCAGGGCTTGCACGGCGGCGAGCTGCAGTTCACCAGACCCGGTGGTGTCGAGAATCGCGTCGCACCCCCCCTCGGTGATTTCGCGCAGGGTGTGGGGCAGGTCTGGGGTGGTGCTCGTGTCCACGACATGGGACGCCCCCAGCTCCCTTGCGTGCTCGAGACGGGAGGGCCTCTGGTCCACGGCCACGATGATGCTGGCTCCCGCCACCCGGGCGGCCATCACGGCAGCCAGGCCCACCGTGCCCGTCCCCAGCACCGCCAGGCTGCGCCCGGGGTCCACCGGGAGCACCTGGAGGACTGCACCGGCCCCGGTGACCATGCCACAGGTGGTGGCGGCGAACAGCTGAAGAGGGAGCTCCTCACTCACTTTGAGGGCGTTGCGCTCGCTGGCGAGGGCATGGGTCGCGAAGGCCGACTGGCCGAAGAAGGAAGCCCGTATGGCCTCGCGGCCAATTCGCGCGCGCGTCGAGCCATCGGGGCGGACAGCTCCGAAGGTTCGCCGGGGGCCCTCCTCACAGTAGGCGGTCCGACCAGCTCGGCAGCGGGAGCAGCGACCGCAGTAGTCCGATACCAGGAGCACCCGGTCCCCGGGTGTCAGATCGCGCACTGCGGAGCCCACCTCGACAATCGTGCCGGCCCCCTCGTGGCCGAGAACGATGGGGAAGACGACCGACCCGTACCCGTCGCGGGCCTTGATATCGGTGTGGCAGACGCCGCAGGCGGCGACCCTGACCAGCACCTCGTCATCTCGAGGGTCGTCGAGCTCGATCTCCTCCAGAAAGAGCGGTGCGCCGCGTTCTCGGGCCACCGCGGCCACAGCTTTGACCAACTTCCACTCCTTCTATCCATCGACCTCGACGAGATCCCAGCCACTCAGGCGTGGCCGCGCTGCCATGTTCGATCCGAGTGAGACTACCGGAGGCGGGGGATCAGCTGGACCCGCAGCCGGGTCCGGGCCATCCCCCACACTGTCCCGAGCGGCGCGCCCCTGGCAGCCAGGCTCTGCCGGGCCACCGGCAGCCCGAGGGCACGGCAGACGCCCGCTCCAACCTTGACAGTCAGGTGGCCCCGCCACAATACTTCGGCAGGTGAAGGATCTGGGAGCCGGCCACCGCACCGGTGGGAGTGCCCACCCGGAGCTGATCGAGCGGATGCTCAGCCTGCAGCCGCGTGTTCAACGGGCTCTGGATCCCAACCTGCCGCCGGAGCTGCGAGAGCGACTGGGGAGCGTCACCTACCATCAGCTGGAGGCGCTGGCCTGCCTCCCCGAGGGCGGCACCACCATGCGGCGGTTCGCCGAGGCCGTGGGGGTCACCGGTGCTGCGGCCACGGCCCTCGCCAACCGCATGGTCAAGCACGGGCTGGCGGTGCGTCGGCACGACTCGGAGGACCGGCGCCAAGTGTGGCTGGCGCCCACCAAGACCGCCCTCGACATGGTTCGCACACTTCGGGAATGGCAGCGCCGATCCATGGCTGAGACACTCACGCGGTTGAGTCCGGATCAGGTTGAGACATTCCTCGAGGTCCTGAAGGTGCTTGAGGCAGAGGATGCAGCAAAGTGAGCCAGGCCGACGCCGGTGAAGGGACGCAGGTAGCCACATCCGCTCCCGACATCGTGGAGCGCTGGATGCGAGCCCAGCTCATCCTGGAGCGGCAGTACTTCCGCGCGTTGGGGCGCGCCGCCAACCGGCGCGAGCATCTGCTCAATCTCCTGGAGATGGACATCATCACCCAGCTTCCCGACGAGGGAGCGCCGGCGAGCGCCATTGCGGTGGAGCACCGGGCCTCCGCCTCCGAGGTGCGCCTGGCGGTGAACCGCCTGGCGCGCCGGGGGCTGCTGCGGCGCGAGCGCAGGGGGCGGGCCAGCGTGCTGGTGCGCACCTCCGCCGCCGATGACCTGATCGAGCTGATCCGCAGTGCACAGGTCGACCTCATGAGCAGCGTGCTCAGCCGCCTCGACCGAGACCTCCAGGAGCACCTCCTGAACCTCATGGCGAGCGGCGCCCTCAGACCTCGCCGACCAAAGATGGAGGGGGGCCCAGCTACCTGACGGTGCTCCCACGCCCCGCACTCGCTCCCTGCCCCCACCGGTGCGCCGAGGCGCGGCGGACCCAACCAACACCTGGAGCGGGGGCTGTCAGGTAAAGGAGGAACGGGCTCAAGGTGACGAGGTCCGGCGGGAGCCCATCGCGCGGGCCCGACTGGGCAGGGGGAATCCAGCACGGCCTTCCAGTCGGGGGCGCGCGGCCTGGCCGGCCAGGCCGGGGGTGGGACCCGAGGCGGTGCCTTTGCTCAGCCCCTCCCGGGTCCAGCGCGGCCAGGCACCCCGGATCTCGCTCGCGGGTCGAGCCCAAGATCAGCTCGGACACCACTCCGGGGCGAGGCCCGGGTGGGCGTCCCGCTTGAGCCGAGATGGCTCCGCCCGCCGAGGGCCGGACGTGCCCCTCGCCTCACGCCAACGGCGGGTTGTCCAGAAGTGCGCTGGCATGGGTCGGGTGGACCCCAGCCGATGCGGAGGCTCCGTGGACTCGACGTCGGCGGCGGCCAGCATCTTGCGGACCCCACGGACTCCGCGATGGAGGAGGAGCTTGACCGCCTCCACGCTGCGCCCCATCCGAGTCGCGATCTCCTTCAGGTCCCGGTCCTCGCCGTACCGCAGCCACAGGGCCACCCGCTGGGAGTCGGGAAGGGCTCGCGAGCACTCCCAGATCATCTCCAGGTCGCGGCGCTGCAGGACGACGTCAGCTGGGCTGACCTCATTACCCGCGAGCTCCAAGGCCGCGTCCAGGCTCTGAGTCTCGCGCCGCCGCCGGTAGTGGTCAGCAACCCGGTTGGATGCAATGGTGTAGAGCCAAGGAAGGGGGGACTCCCGCAACCGGCGGTACCGCGGAGAGGCGGCGACGGCATGGCAGAAGATGTCGCCCACCAAGTCCTCCGCAATCTCGCTGCTGGCCACCCGGGCACGCACGTAGCGCCAGACCGCAGCGTAATGGTCCCGGTAGGCCTGCTCGATGTCGAGCGCCGCATCCTCTTGCAGCATTGCACTTGCATTCATGTTGGTACCTCCTCTCGAAAGTGCGGTACTACCGAACTGCGGGCGGCACCATAACACGCGGTCGCCGTAACATGCAAGCACCACAACTCA